>RFWA01000033.1 GCA_009922295.1 Betaproteobacteria bacterium | reverse complement strand
AAGGACGAGGGCGGCCGTCACACCCCGTTCTTCAACAACTACCGGCCCCAGTTTTACTTCCGCACCACGGACGTGACCGGCGCGATTGAGTTGCCCGAAGGCAAGGAAATGGTCATGCCAGGCGACAACGTGTCGATCACCGTCAAGCTGATCAACCCGATCGCCATGGAAGAGGGCCTGCGCTTCGCCATCCGCGAAGGCGGCAAGACCGTCGGCGCCGGCGTTGTGGCCAAAATCATCGCCTGAGTTTTCAGTAGGGGTATAGCTCAATTGGCAGAGCGTCGGTCTCCAAAACCGAAGGTTGTAGGTTCGATTCCTACTGCCCCTGCCACCTGAAGGCTGCAAAAGGGTGGTTCCAAGCCCGCCATGCGAATGGCGGGCTTAAGCGTCTCAAGAAGGCGGCATTCAGTTACACGACCACGGACGCACGATAGAGAAAAATGGCTACCTCACAAGTTCAAACGGTCAGTACCAACGCCGACAAGGCTAAGCTGGCTGGTGCGGCCGTTTTGGCTGTGGCTGCCTTGGCGGCTTTTTACCTGCTGGCCAAGCAAGGAGCCTGGGCCCAGTGGGGCGCGCTTTTGTTGGGTCTGGCGGCGGCGGCAGGTGTTTTTTTCATGTCTGAATCCGGCAAGGCATTGCTTGCATTTGGGCGCGACGCTTGGCGCGAAGTCAAAAAAGTTGTCTGGCCCGAGCGCAAGGAGGCGGTGCAAATGACCGTCTACGTTTTCGTGTTTGTGCTGGTGATGGCTGTCTTTCTCTGGTTGACTGACAAGACGCTGGAGTGGTTGTTTTATGACCTTATCCTGGGGTGGAAGAAATGATGAATGATGTTGTAGACTCCTTGGCCGCGGAAGCGCCTGGCGCAGCTCAGATTCTGGCCACCGCACCCGCAAACCCGGACTTGCGCTGGTATGTGGTCCACGCCTATTCGGGTATGGAAAAAGCGGTTGAGCGCAACATTCTTGAGCGGATCAGCCGCGCCGGTATGCAGGGTCAATTTGGTCGCATCTTGGTGCCCATGGAAGAAGTTGTTGAGATCAAGAATGGGCAGAAAAAAACCACGGAGAGAAAATTCTTTCCGGGTTACGTTTTGGTTGAGATGGTGATGAACGACGACACCTGGCACCTGGTCAAGCACACCAATAAGGTCACAGGTTTTGTAGGTGGTGCCAAAAATCGTCCGGCGCCAATCTCAGAAGCAGAAGTTATGAAAATCGTCAATCAGATGCAGGAGGGTACAGAAAAGCCTCGGCATAAGGTTGAGTTCATGGTGGGTGAGTTTGTCCGCATCAAGGACGGTCCTTTCACTGACTTCAACGGCTCGGTCGAAGACGTGAACTACGATAAGAGTAAGGTCCGTGTTTCCGTGACTATTTTCGGGCGCGCCACGCCCGTCGAATTGGATTTCTCTCAGATCGAAAAGACCTGAGGGCTGTAGGGCCGGCACTTTACGACTCGGTGCCGGTTTGCTTGGTGAGTCGTTAACCCGCGGGGAGCCACGGTTTAGCCAGCAGTTTGTTGGCACCTGGCGCTTGCACCCGCAAGGAGAAAAGCATGGCGAAAAAAATCGTCGGTTTTGTCAAGCTGCAAGTTCCGGCAGGCAAAGCCAACCCGTCCCCACCCATTGGCCCAGCTCTGGGTCAGCGTGGCTTGAACATCATGGAGTTCTGCAAGGCCTTCAATGCCCAGACCCAAGGCATCGAGCCAGGTCTGCCGTTGCCTGTGGTGATCACGGCTTTTGCGGACAAGAGTTTCACATTCGTGATCAAGTCGCCCCCGTCGTCGATTTTGATCAAAAAGGCGGTCAAGATCGATAAGGGCTCTGCGCGTCCGCATACCGACAAGGTGGGCAAGATCACACGGGCACAGCTTGAGGAAATAGCCAGGACCAAGATGAAGGACCTGACAGCCGCTGACATGGACGCCGCCGTGCGCACCATTGCCGGTTCGGCGCGGTCTATGGGTGTGAATGTGGAGGGTGTGTAAATGACTCAGCTCACCAAAAAACAAAAGTCCCAACAGGGCAAGATCGACAGCAACAAGCTGTACCCGCTGGCGGATGCCCTAGGCATCGTCAAAGAATTTGCCACAGCCAAATTCGACGAGTCGATCGACGTGGCGGTGCAACTTGGCATTGATGCCAAGAAGTCAGACCAAGTGGTGCGCGGCGCCGTCGTGTTGCCAAATGGCACCGGCAAGACCAAACGTGTCGCTGTGTTCGCGCAAGGTGCCAAGGCTGAAGAAGCTCGGGCGGCTGGGGCTGATATTGTTGGCATGGACGACCTCGCTGCCATGATCAAGGCTGGCGACATGCCATTCGACGTTGTCATTGCCGCCCCAGACGCTATGCGCGTGGTGGGTACTCTGGGTCAGATTCTTGGCCCTCGCGGTTTGATGCCCAACCCCAAGGTTGGTACGGTGACACCTGATGTCGCCACGGCAGTTCGTAACGCCAAGGCTGGTCAGGTCCAATTCCGCGTGGACAAGGGCGGCATCGTGCATTCCACCATTGGTCGTCGCTCATTTGGCAATGACAAGCTGCAGGGCAACTTGGCTGCGCTGGTGGACGCTTTGACAAAAGCCAAGCCAGCTGCCAGCAAGGGCGTGTATTTGCGTAAAGTGGCTGTGTCGTCGACGATGGGTGTGGGTGTGCGGGTTGACCTGCAGACCATTGCCGGATAACGAAAAGAATTTGCGGGGCCTGCAAAGGCATCGCAAAGTGGTGGGCTGCCGGTTCTGAAAAGTCCAGGCAGGTCATCCAAGACCGTTGGTGTGCAGCCTTACTGGTGAGGGCAGGCACTTAATCATAGAAAACCAACGCAGATGGCGATCCCGCTGCTTGAGGATGAGGTCCTGAACAGTTGGTCGCTGCAACGTGGCGTTCCGGAAAGCAATAGGCTGACCGGTACATTTAGAAGGAGTAGACCTTGAGTCTTAATCGCAGTGAGAAAGAAGCGGTCATCAGTGATGTGACTGGCCTCGCCGCAAAAGCTCAAACGCTCGTGATGGCGGAGTACCGGGGCATCAAAGTCGCGGACATGACCAAATTGCGCACGGTCGCGCGCAGCAATGGTGTGAGCCTGAGTGTGTTAAAAAACACTCTGGCCCGCCGAGCTGTCGCTGGCAGTGGCTTTGAGGTGGTGTCAGACATGATGACCGGCCCGCTGATCTATGGCTTCTCTGTTGATGCTGTTGCTGCCGCGCGAGTGGTGGCTGATTTCGCGAAAACCAACGACAAATTGGTCATTCGCGGTGGCGCATATGGCGGAAAAGCACTGGACGTGAACGGCGTGAAGCAATTGGCAAGCATCCCCTCCAAAGAGGTTTTGCTGGCGCAATTGTTGGGTTTGATGCAATCCCCGATTTCGCGAACAGCACGTGTGCTGGCCGCTATCGCGGAGAAAAAAGGCGCTGGCGTGCCAGAAGCAGAAACACCTGCTGAGGCTGTTGCGGCCTGATGGCTCGTGGCAAGTGATAACCAATATTGTTAGGAAATAAAAATGGCATTCGATAAAGACGCATTTTTGACCGCGCTTGACAGCATGACGGTCATGGAACTCAACGACCTGGTGAAAGCCATCGAAGAGAAGTTTGGCGTGAGCGCTGCAGCAATGTCGGCGCCCGCTGGTGGTGGTGGCGCTGCTGCCGCTGTCGTCGAAGAGAAGACCGAGTTCAACGTCGTTCTGCTTGAAGCTGGCGCCGCCAAGGTGTCGGTTATCAAGGCCGTGCGCGAAATCACTGGCCTGGGCCTCAAAGAAGCCAAGGATCTGGTTGACGGCGCACCCAAAAATGTGAAAGAGGCGATCTCCAAAGCCGATGCTGAAGCTGCGCTGAAAAAGCTGGTGGAAGCTGGTGCCAAGGCCGAGCTCAAGTAATCGACGTTTCCATCCAGTAAGGCTACCTGACCAGGTGGCCGGTTCTGGATGGAGCGCAGAGCGCACTGACAAACGGAGCTGCGCGCCCGTTTGTCAGTGTCTTCTGACCCCGACTGCAGAAGATGCCTTGGTTCGGGTTGCATGCAATGTGCGACCGTCCGCCAATGATTGGTAGTGGCCAATCACCAAGACTTATTGAGACGTGGGCGGTGGTTTGGAGGCTGGCTTCAAACACTTGCCTGCAGGTTCTCAATGCGACAGTCGCCTAGGACCCCCAGGATTCTTTAGTCTTTGCCCGGAGATCTCATGGCTTACACATACACCGAACGCAAGCGCATTCGCAAAAATTTTGGCAGCCGCGACAGCGTGCTGGAAATCCCCTACCTCCTGCAAATGCAGAAGGACGCTTACACCGCGTTCCTTCAAGCCGATGTAGCGCCTAAAAAGCGGACTCTCGAAGGGCTCCAGGCTGCATTTCAGGCCGCATTCCCCATTGTTTCGCACAATGGTTTTGTGGAGATGAAATACCTGGACTACAACCTGGCAAAGCCGGCCTTTGACGTGCGCGAATGCCAGACCCGTGGTCTGACCTACGCCTCGGCGGTTCGTGCCAAGGTGCAGTTGATCATCTATGACCGGGAATCCTCAACCACCCAGAACAAAGTGGTCAAAGAAGTTAAGGAACAAGAGGTCTACATGGGGGAAGTGCCCCTGATGACGGGCAAAGGTTCTTTCATCATCAACGGCACCGAGCGTGTCATCGTGTCGCAGTTGCACCGCTCACCGGGCGTTTTCTTTGAGCATGACAAGGGAAAGACCCATAGCTCAGGCAAATTGCTGTTCTCGGCACGCATCATCCCCTACCGCGGCTCTTGGCTGGATTTCGAGTTCGACCCCAAGGATATTTTGTACTTCCGGGTAGATCGTCGGCGCAAGATGCCGGTGACCATACTGCTCAAGGCCATTGGCCTTAATCATGAGTCGATCCTGGCCAACTTCTTTGTCAACGACAACTTCAGGCTGATGGACAGTGGCGCGCAAATGGAGTTTGTGGCCGAGCGACTGCGTGGCGAAGTGGCCCGCTTTGACATCACTGACAAGGCCGGTAAGGTCGTGGTTGCCAAAGACAAACGGGTCACGGCGCGTCACACGCGTGAATTGGAGCAATCGGGGACCACACATATCAGCGTACCGGAAGACTTTCTGGTAGCGCGAGTCGTGGCCCGCAACATCGTCGAAGCCGACACCGGTGAAATCATTGCCAAGGCCAACGAGGAACTGACCGAGGCTTTGCTGAAAAAACTGCGCGCAGCCGGCGTGCAAGACCTGCCTTGCATCTACACGAACGAGCTCGATCAAGGCCCTTACATTTCGCAAACCCTGCGCAGTGATGAAACCGTGGACGAGTTTGCCGCCCGGGTTGCCATCTACCGCATGATGCGTCCTGGCGAGCCACCCACCGAAGACGCGGTACAAGCGCTGTTTCAGCGTTTGTTCTACAACCCCGACACCTATGACCTGTCTCGCGTGGGTCGCATGAAGTTCAACGCCAAGATGGGCCGAACCGAGTCTACCGGCCCCATGGTGCTGACCAATGAAGATATCCTGGCGGTGGTGAAGATCCTGGTGGACCTGCGCAATGGCCGTGGTGACGTCGATGACATCGACCACCTTGGTAATCGCCGCGTGCGTTGCGTGGGCGAATTGGCTGAAAACCAATACCGAACCGGTCTTGCCCGTATTGAAAAAGCGGTTAAAGAACGGCTTGGCCAAGCCGAGCAAGAGCCGCTCATGCCCCATGACCTGATCAACAGCAAGCCGATTTCGGCAGCCTTGAAAGAGTTCTTCGGAGCGTCTCAGCTGTCTCAGTTCATGGACCAGACCAACCCTTTGTCCGAGATCACGCACAAACGTCGTGTCTCGGCCCTTGGCCCGGGTGGTCTGACCCGAGAGCGTGCTGGCTTTGAAGTCCGGGACGTGCACGTCACCCATTACGGCCGTGTCTGCCCCATTGAAACACCCGAGGGTCCGAACATCGGTTTGATCAACTCTTTGGCCTTGTATGCGCGGCTCAACGAGTACGGCTTTATCGAAACGCCCTACCGCAGGGTGGTCGACAGCATGGTCACGATGGACATCGATTACTTGTCCGCCATCGAAGAGGGCAAATATGTGATCGCCCAGGCCAATGCCACTCTTGACAAGACTGGCAAGCTGAGTGGAGAGTTGATCTCCGCGCGGGAAGCCGGCGAGTCGATACTGGTTGGCGGAGAGCGTGTCCAGTACATTGACGCCAATCGCGCTCTGATGGGTGCCAACATGCAGCGCCAAGCTGTGCCTATTCTGCGGCCCGAAAAAGCCTTTGTCGGAACCGGTATCGAGCGTGTTTCGGCGGTGGACTCCGGTACTGTGGTAACCGCCACCCGTGGCGGCCTGGTCGACTATGTCGATGCCACCCGGGTTGTTATCCGGGTCAACGACGCCGAAGCACAGGCGGGTGAAGTGGGCGTTGACATCTACAACCTGATCAAATACCAGCGTTCCAATCAGAACACAAACATCCACCAACGGCCGATTGTCAAAAAAGGCGACCGACTGTCCAAAGGTGATGTCATCGCTGACGGCGCCTCCACCGATCTGGGCGAGTTGGCACTGGGCCAGAACATGCTGGTCGCGTTCATGCCATGGAATGGTTATAACTTCGAGGACTCGATCCTGATCAGCGAGCGCGTCGTCGCTGAAGACCGTTACACCTCCATCCACATCGAGGAACTGGTGGTGATGGCGCGTGACACCAAGCTCGGCTCTGAAGAGATCACACGGGACATCCCTAATCTGAGTGAACAGCAGCTGAACCGTTTAGACGAATCCGGCATTATTTATGTCGGCGCTGAAGTGCAACCCGGCGATACGCTGGTTGGCAAGGTCACGCCCAAAGGTGAAACCACCCTGACGCCTGAAGAGAAGCTGTTGCGGGCCATCTTTGGTGAGAAAGCCAGCGATGTCAAAGACACCTCGCTGCGGGTTGACCAAGGTTCACAGGGCACGGTCATTGACGTGCAGGTGTTCACCCGCGAAGGCATCGTGCGGGACCGCCGTGCCCAACAGATCATCGACGATGAACTCAAGCGCTTCCGACTGGACCTGAACGATCAGCTGCGCATTGTGGAAGCCGACGCGTTCGACCGGATTGAAAAGCTGCTGGTTGGCCGGGCTGCCAATGGGGGCCCGCAAAAGCTGGCCAAAGGCACCAAGATCGACAAGGCCTACCTCAGCTCGGTCGATAAATTTCACTGGTTTGATATTCGTCCGGCCGAGGACGAGGTGGCTACCCAGCTGGAAAGCATCAAGAACTCGCTGGAGCAAACGCGCCACAGCTTCGACCTGTCATTTGAGGAAAAGCGTAAGAAGCTCACCCAGGGTGACGAGTTGCCTGCTGGTGTGCTCAAGATGGTCAAGGTCTATCTTGCCGTCAAACGCCGACTGCAACCGGGTGACAAGATGGCAGGCCGGCACGGCAACAAGGGCGTGGTGTCCAAGATTGTCCCGGTCGAAGACATGCCTTACATGGCCGACGGTACGCCTTGCGACATCGTACTTAACCCGCTGGGCGTTCCTTCACGGATGAACGTCGGGCAGGTGCTTGAGGTCCACCTTGGGTGGGCTGCCAAGGGCATTGGCCAGCGCATTGGCGACATGCTGCAAGAGCAGGCCAAGATTGCCGAGTTGCGCAAATTCTTGGAGGCTCTGTACAACGGCTCCGGTCGCAAAGAAGACGTCACGCTATTGAGCGATGACGAGGTGCTGGAGATGGCTGGCAACCTGAGCGGTGGGGCCACATTCGCCACACCTGTGTTTGATGGTGCCTCTGAAGAAGAAATTCGCGGTATGCTGAAGCTGGCCTACCCAGAAGAGATCGTCAAGGCCAAGGGCTTGACGGCAGCGCGGACCCAGGCCAACCTGTTCGACGGCCGCAGTGGTGACGCGTTTGAGCGTCCGACCACGATCGGCTACATGCACGTGCTCAAGCTTCACCACTTGGTGGATGACAAAATGCATGCCCGCTCCACTGGGCCATACAGTTTGGTGACGCAACAGCCGCTGGGCGGCAAGGCGCAGTTTGGTGGTCAGCGTTTCGGTGAGATGGAAGTCTGGGCGCTCGAAGCCTATGGCGCCGGTTACACCTTGCAAGAGATGTTGACGGTCAAATCAGATGACGTGCAAGGCCGGACCAAGGTCTATGAAAGCATTGTCAAGGGTGAGCATTCGATCGAAGCCGGAATGCCGGAATCGTTCAACGTGCTGGTCAAGGAAATTCGCTCCCTCGGTATCGATATCGAGCTGGAACGGTCCTGAGCTCTGGACTCAACTGATTAACAAGGAAATAGCGTCATGAAATCATTACTCGACCTGTTCAAGCAGTTCACCCCCGACGAGCATTTCGATGCCATCAAGATCGGCATGGCTTCTCCCGAGAAGATCCGTTCCTGGTCGTTTGGCGAAGTTAAAAAGCCGGAGACCATCAACTACCGCACCTTCAAGCCTGAGCGCGATGGTCTGTTTTGTGCCAAGATCTTTGGCCCGATCAAAGACTACGAGTGCCTCTGCGGCAAGTACAAGCGTCTCAAGCACCGCGGTGTCATTTGCGAAAAATGTGGCGTTGAAGTCACCCAGACCAAGGTGCGGCGCGAGCGCATGGGTCACATTGACCTTGCGGCACCCTGCGCCCACATCTGGTTCCTGAAATCGCTGCCCAGCCGCCTTGGTCTCGTGCTAGACATGACCTTGCGCGATATCGAGCGGGTGCTGTACTTTGAAGCCTACGTGGTGACCGACCCTGGCATGACGCCGCTGAAAAAATACAGCATCATGTCGGAGGATGATTTTGACGCCAAGTTCAAGGAATACGGCGATGAATTCCAGGCCAAGATGGGCGCCGAGGGTATTAAGGACCTGTTGCAGGGCATCGATATTGACGGTTCGATCGAGAAACTGCGTAACGACCCGAGCGGCTCCGAGCTCAAAATCAAGAAAAACACCAAGCGGCTCAAGCTGCTGGAAGCATTCAAAAAGTCTGGCATCAAACCTGAGTGGATGGTGCTGGACGTGCTGCCGGTGCTGCCGCCCGACCTGCGTCCGCTGGTGCCGCTGGATGGTGGCCGCTTTGCCACCTCCGACCTGAATGATCTGTATCGCCGCGTGATCAACCGCAACAGCCGGCTGCGCCGTTTGCTGGAGTTGAAAGCGCCTGAGATCATCGCCCGTAATGAAAAGCGGATGCTTCAGGAAGCGGTTGACTCCCTGTTGGACAACGGACGCCGTGGCAAGGCCATGACCGGCGCCAACAAGCGCGCGCTCAAGTCACTGGCTGACATGATCAAAGGTAAGAGTGGCCGTTTCCGCCAGAACTTGTTGGGTAAACGCGTTGACTACTCGGGTCGCTCAGTGATTGTGGTGGGCCCTACACTCAAACTGCATCAGTGCGGTTTGCCCAAGCTGATGGCCTTGGAACTGTTCAAGCCATTCATCTTTGCTAGGCTTGAGGCGATGGGCATTGCCACCACCATCAAGGCTGCCAAGAAAGAAGTTGAATCCGGCACGCCAGTGGTGTGGGACATTTTGGAAGAAGTCATCAAAGAGCATCCGGTCATGCTGAACCGGGCGCCTACCCTGCACCGCTTGGGCATCCAAGCATTTGAGCCGATCCTGATCGAGGGCAAAGCGATTCAGTTGCACCCCCTGGTTTGTGCAGCTTTCAATGCCGACTTTGACGGTGACCAGATGGCCGTTCACGTGCCACTGTCGGTCGAGGCTCAAATGGAATGCCGCACCTTGATGCTGGCCTCCAACAATGTGCTGTTTCCGTCCAATGGGGAACCTTCCATCGTTCCCTCGCAGGACGTGGTGCTGGGCCTCTACTACACGACCCGCGACCGGATCAATGGCAAGGGTGAGGGCCTGATTTTTTCTGATACCGGTGAAGTGCAACGTGCGTTCGATGCGGGTGAGGTGAGTCTCAACTCCCGCATCAATGTCCGTCTGACCGAGTACAGTAAGAACAAGGAGACAGGCGAGTTCGAGGGCTCCACCAAGCTGTGGGAGACCACGGCTGGCCGCGCCTTGTTGTCAGAAATTTTGCCCAAAGGTTTGCCATTCGCCAACATCAACAAGGCGCTCAAGAAAAAGGAAATTTCCAAGCTCATCAATGTGTCTTTCCGCAAGTGCGGTCTGAAAGAGACGGTGGTGTTTGCCGACAAGCTGCTGCAAGCTGGCTTTAGGCTGGCCACCAAGGCGGGTATTTCCATCTGCATTGACGACATGCTGGTGCCACCAGAAAAGCCTGAGATCATCCTTCGCGCCCAAAAAGAGGTGAAAGAGATCGAACAACAGTATGTGTCTGGTCTGGTCACGGCTGGTGAGCGTTACAACAAGGTCGTCGACATCTGGGGCAAATCGGGTGACGAGGTGTCCAAGGTGATGATGGCCAAGCTGTCTAAAGAGATGGTGACCGACCGCCATGGCAATTTAGTGCCTCAGGAATCGTTCAACTCGATCTATATGATGGCTGACTCCGGCGCGCGGGGCTCTGCGGCCCAGATTCGCCAGGTGGCCGGCATGCGTGGTCTGATGGCCAAGCCGGATGGCTCGATCATCGAAACGCCTATCACCGCCAATTTCCGTGAAGGCCTGAACGTGTTGGAGTACTTCATCTCCACCCACGGCGCCCGTAAAGGTTTGGCTGATACGGCCTTGAAGACCGCTAACTCGGGCTACCTGACCCGGCGGCTGGTCGACGTGACCCAGGATCTGGTCGTGACTGAACAAGACTGCGGTACCCACGACGGCTCGCTGATGCGCGCCATTGTTGAAGGTGGCGAGGTTATTGAATCCTTGCGCGACCGTATCTTGGGCCGAACGGCGGCTGATGACATCCTGCACCCCGAGAACCGCTCGGTGATGACGGTGGCGGGCACCATGCTGGACGAGGACCTGATCGAGGAACTGGAGGCAGCTGGCGTAGACGAAGTCAAGGTCCGCACAGCGCTCACCTGCGAAACCCGATTTGGCATCTGTGCCAAGTGCTATGGCCGAGATCTGGGCCGTGGCGGCTTGGTCAATGGCGGCGAAGCTGTGGGTGTGATTGCAGCGCAGTCTATTGGCGAGCCGGGCACCCAGTTGACCATGCGTACTTTCCACATTGGTGGTGCTGCATCCCGTGCAGCAATTGCCTCGAGCGTAGAGGCCAAGTCCAACGGCAATATCGGTTTCAACGCGACCATGCGCTACGTGACCAATGGCAAAAAAGAGCTGGTGGTGATATCCCGCTCTGGCGAAATCGTGATCCATGACGAGCATGGACGTGAACGCGAGCGCCATAAAGTGCCTTATGGCGCCGTGTTGACAGTGAAGGCCGATCAGACCATCAAGGCCGGTGCGATTCTGGCCAACTGGGATCCACTCACCCGCCCAATCATTACTGAATTTGCTGGCAAGACCAACTTCGAAAACGTTGAAGAAGGCCTGACCGTCGCCCGCCAAGTGGACGAGGTCACCGGCCTGTCGACGCTGGTGGTGATCGACCCCAAGCGCCGTGGTTCTGCCAAGGTGATCCGGCCCCAGGTCAAGCTGATCGATGCCTCCGGCAATGAGGTCAAGATTCCTGGGACAGACCACTCTGTGACCATCGGTTTCCCGGTGGGCGCCTTGGTTCAGGTGCGCGATGGCCAAGACGTTGGCCCTGGCGAAGTGCTCGCCCGGATTCCAATCGAAGGTCAGAAGACGCGCGACATCACCGGCGGTCTGCCCCGCGTAGCCGAGCTGTTCGAAGCCCGTTCACCCAAAGACAAGGGTGTGCTTGCTGAGATGACCGGCACAGTGTCGTTCGGTAAGGAGACCAAAGGCAAGATTCGCCTGCAGATCACTGATCCGGAAGGCGCCGTCTGGGAAGAGCTCGTGCCCAAAGAGAAAAACATTTTGGTGCACGAAGGCCAGGTGGTCAACAAGGGTGAGAGCGTGGTGGACGGCCCGGCCGACCCGCAGGATATTTTGCGTCTGCTCGGCTCAGAGGAGCTGGCTCGCTACATCGTCGACGAAGTGCAGGATGTGTACCGCTTGCAGGGCGTGAAGATCAACGACAAGCACATCGAAGTGATTGTTCGTCAGATGCTGCGCCGTGTGGTGGTGGAAAACGCGGGCGACTCCAACTACATCAATGGTGAGCAAGTGGAGCGTTCGGAAATGCTCAACACCAACGATGCGCTGCGCGCCGACGGCAAGATTGCTGCGACCTTTACCAATCTGTTGCTGGGTATCACCAAGGCTTCTTTGTCAACTGACAGCTTCATCAGCGCTGCGTCCTTCCAGGAGACCACCCGCGTGCTGACAGAGGCGGCCATCATGGGCAAGCGCGACGAACTGCGAGGTCTGAAAGAGAATGTGATTGTCGGTCGCCTGATCCCGGCAGGAACTGGCCTGGCCTACCACGAAGCTCGCAAAGTGCGCGAGAACATGGACGACGCCGAGCGGCGCGCCATTTCTGAGGCTGAGGCCGCTGAATTGGCTGGTGAGACTGACTTGGCGCAGGCCGATGAAGGTGCTGTGGCCGAGTAAGTTTCGGCCCTTCTGTTTGCTATAGTAAAGAGAGCGCCTCAGGTCCATTGCATATGGGCTTGAGGCGTTTTTCTATGGGCTGCGGAACGGGCTGCAAACTTTGCTGCGCATTAGAGGCTCAATGTGGTTGCTACCAGCACGCTCTTGGTTTGGTCGCTGGCAGCATTGCTGTTGTTCTGGGCGATTGGGGCTTATAACCGGCTGGTGCGCTTGCGCGCCCAGGCGATCGCGGCCTTCTCCACCTTGGAGCAAGCCATGGGGGGCCTGCCGGTGCTGATTGCGGCCAGTTTTTCTCAACCTGTAACCGAGGCATCGTCACTCAATCTGGAGATGTTAGCGCTGATGGATGCTGGTAAACGCTTCGCTGATGCACTGCGGTTGGCGAGGGCGGCGCCGTTGGCCGATGCTGCCATGGACGATCTGTCCAAGGCCTACCAAGAGCTGGCCGGCAGCTGGGACAAGCAGAGTGTATTGCCGGATGATCTGAGCACACCAGACGTCTTTGCCGCCGTTCAGCTTCGTTGGAACCAGATTGGTTTGCTGGTGCAGGCGGCGCGGGCCGACTTTAATAACCGGGTGCAGCTTTACAACGACGCCATTGGCCAATTTCCGGCCTTGCTGGTGGCTGCGGCTGTGGGACTCAAGCCCGGTCAGACACTCTCCTAAGTATGGCCATAACCTCCCCGATGCAACCCGCGCTATGGCTGCAGCTGCAGGTCACAGCGTCTGTATTGATGGCGGTGCGCCAGGGCGTATCAGGCACGGCGGCCATTGCCAAAGTGCCGGGCGAATTGCGGCCTGGTGTCCAAGCACTGACCTTTGCGGTACTGCGTTCGCTAGGGCGTGCGCAGGCCTTGCGCCAACTTTTGGTCAGCCGTAACCCGCCACCGCAAGCCGATGCCCTGCTCTGCACCGCACTGGCCTTGTCTTGGAGCGATCAGGACGCGCCCTATGAAGTGTTCACCCTGGTGAACCAAACCGTGGAGGCGGCAAAGAGAGATCCAGCGACCCGGGGTCAATCCGGTTTCCTCAATGGCTGTCTACGCCGATTTTTACGAGAGCGCGATGCCCTCGTCGCCAGCACAGACGCTCAGGCTCAGGCGCGCTGGAACCATCCTGTCTGGTGGATTGACCGCCTGCGTAGCGACTGGCCAAAAGACTGGCAAAACA
>RFWA01000320.1 GCA_009922295.1 Betaproteobacteria bacterium | reverse complement strand
GTGACGTTTGCCGAACTGTCATTTGGTGTGCAGGCTTCAGCTGCCGCGAAGCGAAAACACAACCAATCGGTTCTCGATAGCTTGGTCTTGCACCTGGCTGTGCTGGACTGGCCTCAAGATGCGGCGAAGCATTACGCCGAGATCCGTGCGGACCTGAAGAAACGTGGCGCCCAGCTCGGTGCCGCTGACCTCATGATTGCCGCACATGCCCGAGCGATGGGCGCCATAGTTGTCACCAACAATGTGAAAGACTTCGCACGAGTGAAGGGCTTAGCAGTCGAAAACTGGACCAAGTAGGCAACCTGGGAGTCGACCATGAGCAAAGTCGTCATTCGTACACATACTGTCACCAAGGACGTCGGAATGTTGGAGAAAATTGGGCTGAGTTCTCCGAGGTCTTTGTCGAGCTTGCAGGTGCAGATCAAATTGCCGGACAGTCCACCTTGCCAGCGGCCTATGCCACGGCGATGACACCTGTGTTGGCGGCCAATTGGCAGTAGCACTGGCTCTGAGCCCTTTTTTTGGCCAGCCAGCCTTGTCACCTGGACGCCATGCCCCAAACTACCCACTCTTGCCCTGCAATACAGGGCAAGTTTCAAAAACCTTAGCAAAGAATCCGATGTCTGACCTTCTCCAAAAGCTCCAGTGGCGCTATGCCACCAAGAAAATGAACCCCGCCAAGAGCGTGCCCACCGACAAGGTGGAGCGTATCTTGGAAGCCGCGCGTTTAGCGCCTACCTCCAGCGGCTTGCAACCGTTCGAGATCATTGCCATCAGCAGCGCCGCCGTGCGCGAACAGATCAAGCCTGCGGCCTACGGCCAAAGCCCCATCACCGATGGCTCCCATATTTTGGTCTTTGCCGCCTGGGACGACTACACGCCAGACCGCATCAACCACATGTTCGACATGGCCAAGGCCGAACGTGGTGGCGCCGTCAACGAGGCCGCCGAGAACTACCGCAAGATGCTGTTGACCAACTACCCGGCGCGCGGCCCTGAGGTCAACTTTCAGCATGCCGCTCGCCAGGCTTACATTGGCCTGGGCGCTGCGCTCATCGCCGCCGCCTTTGAAGAAGTGGACAGCACCCCGATGGAGGGCTTTGACCCCAAGGCGGTCGACGTGATTTTGGGTCTGGGTGCACGCGGTCTGCGTAGCGTGGCCATCCTGGCGCTGGGCTACCGCGACGAGGGCGCCGATTGGCTGGCCAATCTGAAAAAAGTGCGTCGGCCGCGTTCGCAATTTGTGACTGATGTGAGCTAAGCCAAGCCACGAGCGGCGTTTGCCTCAAACAGGCCCCTGGGGGACCAGTCCACGCGATGTCGGACTGCCCTCAGGGGCCTTTATTCTTTATGCTATTATAATGTCTTGTGTACCCCCGCGAGGCGCAAAAGACATGAATCTTCCTCTGGAAAAGTTAACCCTCGACAACCGCCAGCAAGCCATTGCGGCGCTTCGTGAACGTTTCGGGGCAAGGCTATCGACGGTTTCCGGGGTTCGTGATCACCACGCCAAGGATGAGTCCTGGCACCATCCGCACCGGCCTGATGCGGTAGTTTTTCCAGAAAGCACCGAAGATGTCGTAGAGATCGTGAGGATCTGCGCTGCCCACCAGACGCCGGTGGTGGCGTATGGGACAGGCACCTCGCTGGAGGGGAACGTCATTCCACACTTGGGTGGCGTCGTGGTTGATTTGGAGCGCATGAACCAGATTTTGCGGGTCAGCGCGGATGACCTGGATGTAACGGTTCAGGCCAGAGTCACCCGTATGCAACTGAATGCCCATATCAGGGACTTGGGTCTGTTCTTTCCCATCGATCCCGGTGCCGATGCGTCCATTGGTGGCATGGCGGCGACGCGGGCTTCTGGCACCAATGCCGTGCGCTACGGCACCATGCGCGACAACGTGCTGTCGCTCACCGTCGTGCTCAGCGATGGCCGCGTCGTGCGTACCGCGCGCCGTTCCCGCAAATCTGCCGCTGGTTACGACTTGACCCGTCTGTTTGTGGGCTCTGAAGGCACACTGGGCATCATCACCGAGGTCACACTTCGGCTCTACGGCATCCCTGAAGCCATGGCGGCTGCCGTGTGCTCCTTTGACAGCCTTGAAGGTGCTGTGAACACCGTGATCCAGACCATACAGCTGGGTATACCCGTGGCCCGCATCGAGTTGCTTGACGAGGTCCAGATGAACTCGCTCAACCGCTATTCGGGTATGGACCACCCGGTTAAAAATACCCTGTTCATCGAGTTCCATGGCTCCAACATCGGAGTCAAAGAGCAGGCCGAAACGGTGCAGGCGGTAGCGTCCGACCACGGGGGCGCGGAGTTCAAGTGGGCTACACAGACCGAGCAACGCAACGCGCTATGGAAAGCCCGGCACGATGTGACCTACGCCAACAAAGCGCTACGCCCAGGGTGCGAAATTTGGGCCACCGATGTTTGCGTACCGATATCTCGGCTGGCTGAGTGCATCCTGCAAACCAAAGAAGACCTGCGCCAAAGCTTTTTGACCGCTCCCTTGGTCGGCCATGCGGGCGACGGCAATTTTCACCTCGGATTTTTGATCATGCGGGATGACCCCGCCGAATTGGCCGAAGCAGAGCGTCTCAATGAGCGCCTCGTGATGCGAGCCCTGGCTATGGACGGCACTTGCACTGGCGAGCATGGCATTGGCCTTGGCAAACGTAAATACCTCTTGGCTGAGCATGGGGAGGCGGTGAGCGTGATGCGCCAGATCAAGCAGGTCCTGGATCCGCACAACCTCATGAACCCTGGCAAGATTTTTCCGGATTGAGCGTGGCCATGTCGGGCTGCTTGCTCAGAAATAAGGAGGCATTGCGGTGAAGATCACTTCCATAGAAACCTGCGCACTCAGCGCTGGCTGGAAAAACTGGCTTTTGGTCAAAGTCTGTACCGACAGCGGCTTGTACGGCATCGGTGAAGGCACGCTGAACGGCTTCATCAAGACCACGGAGACAGCCGTTCAGGAGTTGCAGCATCTGGCGCTGGGCAAGGACCCTCGGCAGGTTAATCTGTTGTCCAAGACCTTGATGGACAGTGTATCTCTGGATGGTGGCCACATTCACCGAACGGCAGTGGCCGCCATCGAAGTTGCCTGTTGGGATATTCTGGGTAAATCACTGGGTGTGCCGATTCACCAGCTTCTCGGGGGTCAGGTTCGCGAAACAGTAGCGGCTTATGCCAACGGCTGGTACCGCACTGAGCGCACGCCGGAACACTTTGTGGCGGCGGCCGAGTCCGTGGTGGCCATGGGATTCAATGCGCTCAAACTCGATCCCTTTGGCACGGCCCAGGGTTTCATCGAAGATGATGAGCTGCAGTTGGCCTATGACATTGTTCGGGCGCTGCGTGAGCGCTTCGGGCCAGGTCTGCGTATCCTGATTGATGTGCACGCCAGG
>RFWA01000319.1 GCA_009922295.1 Betaproteobacteria bacterium | reverse complement strand
CAGGTGCTGGCCGGCGACCGCAAGGACGTGCTGCTGCTGGACGTGACACCTTTGAGCCTGGGCATCGAAACCATGGGCGGTGTGATGACCAAAATGATCACCAAGAACACCACCATCCCGACCAAATTTGCACAGACTTTCTCAACAGCGGAAGACAATCAGCCAGCCGTCACCATCAAGGTGTTTCAGGGTGAGCGCGAGATCGCCGTGGGCAACAAAATGCTGGGCGAGTTCAATCTGGAAGGCATCCCACCGTCGGCCCGTGGCACGCCGCAAATTGAAGTCGCCTTTGACATCGACGCCAACGGCATCCTGCATGTCGGCGCCAAAGACAAAGGGACTGGCAAAGAGAACAAGATCACGATCAAGGCCAACACCGGCTTGAGCGAGGCTGAAATCCAGCAAATGGTCAAAGATGCCGAGCTCAATGCGGCAGACGACAAGAAAAAGCTGGAACTGGTTCAAGCCAGAAACCAGGCCGACGCCAGCTTGCACAGCGTGAAGAAGAGCCTGGCCGAATACGGCGACAAGCTCGAAGCCGGCGAAAAAGAGAAGATTGAGGCCGCAGTCAAACAGCTCGAAGATGCCCTCAAGGGCGAAGACAAGGCGGCCATTGAAGAGCGCAGCACTGCCCTGATGACGGTGAGCCAGAAGCTCGGTGAAAAAATGTATGCCGACATGCAGGCCAAGCAAGCGGCTGAAGAGGCTGGCAGTGCCAATGCTGACGCGGCAGGCGCAGCCAAGCCCGCCGGCGGACAGGCCGCAGCGGATGACAATGTGGTTGACGCAGAGGTCAAGGAAGTCAAAAAAGGCTAAGCCTGACGGCCGCTGACACGGCACGCGCGCCGCGTTGAATCGCCTCGGGTGGTTCATCGCGGCGTTTGTATTGAAACTGGGCAACATCAAATATGGCAAAAAGAGACTTTTACGAAGTCCTGGGCGTTCCTAAGAACGCCTCTGATGAAGACATCAAAAAGGCTTATCGCAAGCAGGCGATGAAGCACCACCCTGACCGTAATCAGGGGGACGCGTCCAAGGCCGCCGAGGAGAAATTCAAGGAGTCCAAGGAAGCCTACGAGATGCTGTCGGACCCCCAAAAGCGCGCCGCCTATGACCAACATGGCCATGCCGGCGTTGACCCGAACATGCGTGCTGGCGGAGCCGAGGCCTATGGCGGGTTTGCCGAGGCGTTTGGTGACATTTTTGGCGATATGTTTGGCCAGCAACGCGGCCGGGCTGGCGGCGGCAAGCAGGTGTTTCGCGGCAACGACCTCAGTTACGCAATGGAAGTCACGCTCGAAGAGGCTGCGCGTGGCAAAGACGCCCAGATCCGAATTCCAAGCTGGGACAATTGCGACGTGTGTCATGGCGCCGGCGCCAAGCCTGGCACCCAGATCAAGAGCTGTGGCACCTGCCATGGGTCTGGCTCAGTCCAGATACGTCAAGGCTTTTTCAGCGTGCAACAGACCTGCCCAACCTGCCGCGGTGCAGGCAAGGTCATCCCTGAGCCCTGCACCGCCTGCAGCGGCCAGGGCAAGATCAAGCGTCAAAAGACGCTGGAGATCAAGATCCCTGCGGGCATCGACGGCGGCATGCGAATCCGCAGCGCCAATAACGGAGAACCAGGTGCCAACGGGGGACCGGCGGGCGACCTTTACATCGAGATTCGACTCAAGAAGCACGACATCTTTGAGCGCGAGGGTGACGACATTCATTGTTCAGTGCCTGTCAGCTTTGCGACGGCCGCAATGGGGGGCGAGATTGAAGTTCCCACACTCGCAGGAAAGGCAGCTATCGATATTCCCGAAGGCACCCAGACCGGCAAGCAATTCCGGCTTCGTGGCAAGGGCATCAAGGGCGTCCGCTCAAGTTACCCCGGCGACCTGTATTGCCACATCGTGATCGAAACCCCGGTCAAACTCAGCGAGCACCAGCGCAAGCTGCTGCGCGAGCTCGACGAGTCGCTGAAAAAGGGAGGCGGCAAGCACTCACCCAGTGGTGACACTTGGACCGACCGACTTAAAAGTTTTTTCAGCTAGCAGCCTATGCTGAGAGCAGTCTGCGCCTACTCCAGCTCAGAGTGGCCGGTGTAGCACAACAACTGTGACAGGCGTTCGGCAATTTCACGCACGTGGCCTTCGACGTCGGGAATGCTGGGGCTTTGGGGACGATCCAGCCGTTCGTAATGAGGCACAGTCAAGGCGGCAACCACCTCCCGATCATTACCAAAGATCGGGCGAGACACATCGGTAGCGCCCCGAATGCGACTGCTGGGCGAGGTGATCGATCCGTCGCGCCTAGCCTCGTCGATTTGCCGCAACAACTGCGCGGCATCAATCTCCAACTCGCCATGAATTCGGATCTGCGCCGCCAGCATGCGGGTACGCTCGGCTTCATCACGAAAAGCCAGCAAGACCTTGCCCGATGCGGTATCACTGAGTTTACCCAGTGCACCGACCTTGGCGCCCATGGTGAACGGGCCCGGCGCATCCACCTGCGCCACCACCAACAGTTGGCCATCATGGTAGACGCTCAAATGGCACGACTGGTACGCCCGGCCGGCCAGCTCCCGCATCAGGGGGGTCGCTGTGGCCACCAAAGACCTGAGCGGTTGTTGCCGGTGCGACAACTCAAGCATTTTCAGGCTCAGGCTATACCGGTCGTTATCGTCCAGGATGAGGTAACCCCGCTGTTCAAGGGTAACCGCCATGCGGAAAATTTCACTCACTGTCCGACCCATCGCTTTGGCAAGGGCATTCAAACTCATCGGCTGATCGGCGTTGGCAAGCACTTCCAGAATATCCAGGCCCTTGTCCAGGGCTGGCGCGGTGTACTTAGGGGAGGAGTTGGCCATTGAGATAGCTTAACGCCGAATTACAAGCAAAATAATTTTTCACCGGTGATGAGCTTGGTCTTTGATTTCTCTCTACGAAACAACTGACCTCAAAAAGTATTCAAGCTTAAGGGTTTTTACCCTCCTTGGTCCCAATCTGCCGGCCTAGACTGAAGCTCCAAGCGAGGATATTCGCTAAATTATTGAAAAATAATTTTACAAATAAAATGGCCTACACTTTTCAGTTCAGAGACGTCTTTGCCCAGAAAGAGGCTATTGCCGACGGCATTGGGGTGACGCTGCAACTGAGCGCCGTCACTATTGGCCTGGGCTTTTTGCTGGGTATTGCCGTTGCGGTCAGTCTGGTCTACGGCCGCAGTTGGATGCGTGGCATGGCTCGGGTCTATGTCGAAGTGATCCGCAACACCCCGCTGATTGTTCAACTTTTTCTGATCTTTTTCGGGCTGCCCGGTGTTGGCATCAAGCTCGACGTGCTGCCAGCCAGTATGCTGGCCTTGACCATCAACTTGGGCGCCTACACCGCAGAGATCGTTCGCGCCGGCATTGAAAGCGTGCCCAAATCGCAAATTGAAGCCGGCGTCTCACTGGGCATGACC
>RFWA01000318.1 GCA_009922295.1 Betaproteobacteria bacterium | reverse complement strand
CAACCCGGCAAAGGTCGCCGGCGCTCGCTGACCGACCGGTTCGTTGGTGCCTCCGGCCAGCTCAGGCGCTCGGGTCTCCTGCAGGGCTGAGAACAGCGACAGGGTGTCGACATCAAAATCCAGCTTGGCCGCAGCCCGCTCGAAGGCTGCGTAGGCCGGCGCCGCCAGCTCGGCGATGTCTGTGGCGCGGCTTTCGGTGAGGGCCCAACCGATTCGCTCGGCCTGGCGCAAGATGTCGGCGGCTGTCACTGGGGCTTGCTTCATGGGGTGTTGGCCTGGCCATGACAGACAGGCCCTTGAACGATGAGGGACTTACTTATACCACTGCGTTCGACTGGCCGGGGATCCGTCGGTGGGCGGCGGCGCAGGGCCATAATCGTCGGCCATGGACAAGCTCAAGCAGCTCGAAACCTTCGTCTCAGTGGCCTCGCGGGGCAGCCTCACGGCAGCCGGCTTGGCTGAAGGGGTTGCGCCGGCCATCATGGGTCGTCGGCTTGACGCCCTGGAGGAGCGACTGGGTGTCAAGCTGCTGGTACGCACCACACGGCGCATCACGCTCACCCACGAGGGCAGTGCCTTTTTGGAAGACTGCCAGCGCCTGCTGGCCGATCTTGCCAACGCCGAAGGCAGCGTGTCGGCTGGCGGCGTCAAGGCCAGTGGTCACCTGCGCATCACGGCGCCCGCCGGGTTTGGCCGCAGGCACGTGGCGCCGTTGGTGCCACGTTTTCGCGAGCTGCACCCCGAGGTCACCCTTTCTTTGAACCTGAGCGACCGCGTGGTGGACCTGGCGGGTGAGGCAGTGGATTGTGCGGTGAGGGTCGGCGATATGCCAGACTCGTCGCTGATCAGCGTGCGCTTGGCAGACAACCGCCGCCTGTGCGTGGCCACGCCGGCCTATTTGCAGCGCCACGGCCGGCCGCTGCAGCCTCAGGACTTGAACCGTTTTGATTGCCTGACGCTGTCCAGCGACGCCTCGCAGACCCGGGGATGGGCCTTCTCAGTGCCCAAGGGCGAGGGCCGCGAGCTGGTGTATTTCAAGGCGGTGGGGCCGCTGGACTGCTCCGACGGGCAGGTGCTGCACGACTGGTGCCTGCGCGGTCTGGGCATCGCCTGGCGCAGCACCTGGGAGGTCGAGTCAGAGGTGGCAGCCGGCACCCTGGAGGCGGTGCTGGAGGCGTTTGCCGCGCCGCCCAATGGCATTTATGCGGTGTTTGCCCACGCCAAGCATCTGCCGTTGCGGGTGCGACTGTGGATTGATTTCCTTAAACACCATTATGGGCAGGCAGGTTACTGGCAAGCCTCGTGACCGCTTTGCGGGCAGTATTGGCGCCGCCCCTAAAATCCAGTCATGCAGACTGTCAAAAAAGAATTGCTCGAAACTCTGGCGCGCGTGCTCGATACCCTGTTGCCAGGTGCTGGCGCCAAGGCAGCCTTTGAGTCACCCAAGGTGGCCGCCCATGGCGACCTGGCTACCACGGCTGCCATGCAACTGGCCAAACCGCTCAAGGCCAGCCCGCGCCAGCTGGCCGAGACGCTGCGAGCCGAGTTGCTGCTTACCGAGCCGTTCCAGCGCTGGGTGGACACCTTGGACATCGCCGGGCCGGGGTTTATCAATATCCGGCTCAAACCCGCGGCCAAGCAGGCCGTGGTGGCCGATGTGCTGGCGCAAGGCGCTCAGTTTGGTGTCCAGGGTCCGCGCGGCCAGCGCCTGCTGGTGGAATTTGTCTCGGCCAACCCGACCGGCCCTCTTCACGTGGGCCACGGCCGCCAGGCGGCGCTGGGTGACGCCATTTGCAACCTTTACCAGAGCCAGGGCTGGGAGGTGTACCGCGAGTTCTATTACAACGACGCCGGCGTGCAGATCGCCACCCTGGCCACCAGCACGCAATTGCGCGCCAAGGGCTTCAAACCGGGGGACCCCGAATGGCCCGAGCAGGCTTACAACGGGGAGTACATCGCCGACATCGCGGCCGATTTTCTGGCCGGCAAGACGGTGCAGTCGGACGACCGCAGCTTCACAGCCAGTGGTGACGTCGAGGCGCTGGACGACATGCGCCTGTTTGCTGTGGCCTACCTGCGACACGAGCAGGACCTGGACCTGCAGGCCTTTTCGGTCCGCTTTGATAACTATTACCTGGAAAGCAGCCTGTACCTCAGTGGCCGGGTCGATGCGGCGGTGCAAAAGTTGCAGCAAGCCGGCCAGACCTACGAGCAGGATGGCGCGTTGTGGCTCAAGACCACCACGTATGGCGACGACAAGGACCGGGTGATGCGCAAGGGCGACGGCAGCTACACCTACTTCGTGCCCGATGTGGCCTACCACATTACCAAGTGGGAGCGTGGCTTCGAGAAAGTGGTCAATATCCAGGGCACCGACCACCATGGCACGATTGCCCGGGTGCGAGCTGGCTTACAGGCCGCCGCCGTCGGCATTCCGCCGGGCTATCCTGACTATGTGCTGCACACCATGGTGCGGGTGGTCAAGGGTGGCGAAGAGGTCAAAATCTCCAAGCGTGCTGGCAGCTACGTGACACTGCGTGACCTGATCGAGTGGACCAGCAAGGACGCGGTGCGCTTCTTCCTGCTCAGCCGCAAGCCCGACACCGAGTACACCTTCGATGTTGATTTGGCGGTGGCCAAGAACAACGACAACCCGGTCTACTACGTGCAGTACGCCCATGCCCGCATCTGCTCTGTGCTGGCGGCCTGGGGTGGTGACCGGGCCGGCCTCGGTGCCGTCGATCTGACAGCGCTCGACAGCGGACCCGCGCAGGCCCTGATGCTGCTATTGGCCAAATACCCCGACATGCTGACTGCTGCTGCCGCCGACTTCGCGCCGCACGATGTCACTTTTTACTTGCGTGAGTTGGCGGCCAGTTACCACAGTTACTACGATGTCGAGCGCATTTTGGTCGACGACGAGACTGTCCGGTTGGCGCGACTGGCGCTGGTCGCGGCCACGGCGCAGGTGTTGCACAATGGATTGGCGGTGCTGGGTGTCAGTGCCCCGCAAAAAATGTGAACTCAACCCGGAGTCTGAAAAACATGATGCAGCAACGTGGTGGGACCCTGGTCGGGTTCATCATCGGGGTTCTGGTGGGCTTGGGCGCTGCGCTGGCCGTGGCGGTGTATGTGACCAAGGTACCCGTACCCTTTTTGAACAAGGGCGAGAGCCGCAGCGCAGATCAGGACGCTGCTGAAAACAAAAAAAACAAGGATTGGGACCCTAACGCGCCGCTCTATGGCAAAAATCCTGTCAAGCCCGCGCAGCCGGCCGCCTCTGGGCCTGTGGTTGAGGCCTCTGGCGCTGCATCAACTACCCCGCCTGCCCCTGCCATTCCAGCCTCGGGCGCGCCGCCAGGGTTGCCCGCTAAAGTAGACGCCAAGCCAGCCGCCAGTGCTGACCCGCTGGGTGACCTGGCCAAGGCGCGTGCGACGACTGTGGCTCCGGCTGCAACTGCACCGGCCGGTGCAG
>RFWA01000317.1 GCA_009922295.1 Betaproteobacteria bacterium | reverse complement strand
GTCGGGCAGCCAGCGACGCCCTGGCAGCGGCCCACCAGTTGCGCCTGAGTGGCTACAGCGCCTTGCTGGTGGACGCCTCACCCCAGCCGCAGCCGGGCGCACAGCAACTGGCCGCTGCCATGGGTGCGCAATACCTGGCGCTGCCTTATGCCGGCGCGCAGTCGCTGAACCAGGCGGTGCGCGCCGTGGCCGGGCGCGGTTGAGACGGCGGACCGCATGAACCAGCGCAACGGCCTGGACTGGGCGCGCGACGGTAGTCAGTGGCCGCTGAACCATCTCTCGCGCTTTGTCCAAACCCCACGGCTACGCTGGCATGTGCAATACGCAGCACACCGCGACCCGCACGCGCCCACCGTGTTGTTGCTGCACGGCACCGGGGCGTCAACCCATTCCTGGCGCGCCTTGATTCCCTTGCTCAGCACACAGTACAGCGTTTTGGCACTGGACTTTCCTGGCCATGCCTTTACCGCCATGCCAGATCGGCAAGAGGTGGCGACGCTGTTCTCCTTGCCCGGTATGGCGGCGGGCGTCGCCGAGCTGCTGACCGAGATGCAGATCTCACCACACACCGTGGTGGGTCATTCAGCCGGGGCTGCGGTGGCTTGTATGCTGGCGCTGGACGGACACCTGCAAGCACAGCACGTGATGTCGATCAATGGCGCGCTGCTGCCGCTCGACGGCTTGGCCGGACAATTTTTTTCACCGATGGCCAAGCTGCTGGCGAACTCGCCCTGGGTGCCCGAGCTGTTTTCCTGGCGGGCTGCACAGCCTGCGGTCCTGAAAAAATTGCTGGACGGCACCGGCTCCCAGCTGGATGCCGAAGGCATGGCCCTGTACCGTCAGTTGATCAGCCACCCTTGTCACGGGGCAGGCGCTCTGGCCATGATGGCGCACTGGGATTTACACACCTTCCAGGCGCGGCTGCCGGCGCTGCAAACGCCGCTGACGCTGGTCGTGGGCACGCAGGACCGGATCGTCCCACCCTCAGTAGCGGACCGTGTAGCCGCGGTGCTCAGGCAGCAGCCGGGCCCGGCAGTCATCCGCCTGAATGGGCTGGGTCATCTGGCCCATGAAGAGCAGGCCGCCACCGTCGCCAACTTGCTACTTCGCCCGACCCACAACGCCCTGGCGCCCTAGCGCCAACCGCCGGCACACCGGCCAGGGCGGGGTCGCACCCCCCGGCCTACCCATCCCCTACGCCAAAAGTCGGCCTTCGCGGTCCGAAAAAAAATGCGTCAACCACTGTTGACAGCCGGATAATTTATGTCTACATTTGTTGACACATTGATGTGACAACTTAAATTGTCACTTGCAAAGCGACCCATCAGAAACCTTGGAGACTCCGACATGAAGGCTATCACCCGCATCGAACAGCTCTTGGCAATGGCGCTTGCCGCCGCAGAAGACGCCAGCTGCCCGCCCAAGCTGGCTGCTGCCGTGCACCACGCGGTGTTTCCCGGCGGGGCGCGCATCCGCCCGCAGCTCTGCCTGGCGGTAGCGCAAGCCTGCGGTCAGGACGATCAGGCGCTGAGCGAGGCCGCGGCCGTCGCCATCGAACTCTTGCATTGCGCCTCGCTGGTGCATGACGATCTGCCCTGCTTTGACGATGCCCCAACCCGGCGTGGCCGCGCCTCGGTGCACTGGGCTTTCGGCCAGCCCTTGGCGGTCTTGGCCGGTGACGCTCTGATCGTGATGGCGTTTCAGACGCTGGCGGCGGCGGCCGGCACATCGCCCAAGCGCTTGGCGGGCTTGCTGCAAATCATTGCCGCCGGTGTTGGCATGCCTTCGGGCATCGTCGCCGGCCAGGCCTGGGAGTCAGAGTCCCGCGTCTCGCTCATGCAATACCAGCGCGCCAAAACGGGGGCCTTGTTCGTGGCGGCCACCTGCGCTGGCGCCCTGAGCGCCGGGGCAGATCCCAAGGCTTGGCAGGCATTGGGCGACTGCCTGGGTGAGGCCTACCAGGTGGCAGACGACATTCGCGACGTGATGGGCCAGGCCGATTTGCTGGGCAAACCCGTAGGCCAGGACGCTCAACACATGCGTCCCAACGCCATTGCCAATCTGGGCCTCAGCGGCGCCATTGGCCATTTTGAGTCTTTGATTCAGGCCGCGGCCGACGCCATCCCCGAGGGCCCCAGTGCGCAAGCCATGCGCGAGCTGGTGTGGCAAGAGTCAGAACGGCTGGTACCGCGCGCCGCCTGCAACGCCTACCGCCAAGCCGCAGCGCAGACGGTCAGCGCATGAAGCCTTGACGCGCAGTCCCGACCAAGAACCAAAAAACACCACCGAAAGCTGCCATGAAAACGCTGGATTTGGCATCGCTGCCTCAGGCTCCCGGGGGGCCAACGCCGTTGCGCGACCAAATCGGCGCCATGGTCGACCGTTGGATGACCAGCGCGAGCCTCTACCGCTGGAGTCTGACCAACCCGCTGACCCGGTGGGTCACGCGCAGGCGGGCCCGGCAGGTGTTCGATCTGATGGCCGGTTTTGTCTACTCACAGGTCTTGCTGGCCTGCGTGCGCTTGCGCATCCTGGAAGCCGTGGCCGAAAGGCCGCGCAGCCTGGAAGAGTTGGCGCAATCGACCCGTCTGCCAGCGGCCGGTTTGCAAAGGTTGCTGCAATCAGCCTTGGCCTTGCGTTTGCTCGACCTGCGAAGCCAAGGCCGCTATGGCCTGGGGCCGCTGGGTGCGCCCGTGGCCGGCTACGCCGGCATACGCGCCATGATCGAGCACCACGCTGTGCTGTACCAAGACATGCAAGACCCGGTGGCCATGCTGCAGGGCCCGGGGCAGCCCGGCGCTATGGCGCAGTACTGGCCCTACACACTTGAACCAGGTGCTCAGGCATCCGCCGGTGCTGGCCTGACACAGGCCGACAAATATGCCCGCTACTCCAACCTGATGTCGGCGTCGCAGCCCTTTGTGGTGGACGAAATCCTGGCCAGCTACCGCTTTGACGAGCACCGTTGCGTGCTCGACGTGGGTGGTGGCCAGGGCACCTTTCTCAGCCGCCTAGCTCAGCATGCCACGCAATTGCAGGTTCACCTGTTTGACCTGCCCGATGTGGCTAAGCTGGCCCAAGCCAACTTTGAGCGCCAGGGGCTGCAATCGAGAGCCAAGGCAACGCCGGGCAGCTTCTTGCATGACCCACTGCCCCGGGGGGCTGATCTGGTGACGCTGATCCGCGTCGCCCATGATCACCCGGATGCCGACGTACGCACGGTGCTTGCCGCGATTTTTGAAGCCTTGCCGTTAGGCGGCACGCTGTTGCTGGCCGAACCCATGGCGCAGGAGCCTGAGCACACGCCGCAAGGCGACGCTTATTTCCACTTCTACCTGCTGGCCATGGGCGCAGGCAGACTGCGAACATCGCGCGAACTGATGGCCATGATGGCCGACGCCGGGTTTACACACCTCGAGGTGGTGCCCAATCCCATGCCCTTGCAAACCCAGATTCTGCTGGGACGCAAGTCTCAGGGTTTACCCGCGTAAA
>RFWA01000316.1 GCA_009922295.1 Betaproteobacteria bacterium | reverse complement strand
CTACGGCTTTGCCAGCGGACGCAGCAGCCATGCCGACCGCTTGGCCACGATTCGTGACACCCACGCCCGTCTGGGGCTGATGATCGATACCCACACCGCCGACGGCCTGAAGGTGGCGCGTGAGCAACTGCAGCCAGGCGTGCCCATGGTCGTGCTCGAAACCGCGTTGCCCATCAAATTTGCCGCCACACTGGTCGAGGCCTTAGGGCTTGAACCGGAGCGGCCGCCGGCCTTCATCGGCATCGAAGCACTGCCCAAGCGGGTGACCCACATGGCCGCTGATGCCGTGGCGGTGAAGGCTTATATCCAGAGGCATTGCGCATGAAGGTCGTGGGTTTTGCCGGCTACTCCGGGTCTGGCAAGACCACATTGGTTGAGCGACTGATCCCGGTGCTGAGGCTTCAGGGGCTGAGGGTGTCGGTAGTCAAGCATGCCCATCATCGCTTTGACATTGACCACCCCGGCAAAGACACCTACCGCCACCGCGAGGCGGGCGCTTTCGAAGTGGTGATTGCCTCCAACCGGCGGCTGGCACTGTTGCGGGAGTTCGAGCAGGAGACTCAGCTTACCGTGCACCAGCTGCTGGCCGAGCTTTATGAGGGCGTGGACTGGGTCCTGGTGGAAGGTTTCAAGGACTCGGATTTGCTGAAAATCGAGGTCTGGCGCGCCTCCGCCAACAAACCCGCGCGCTACCCCGATGACGACTTCATCGTGGCGCTGGCCACCGACTCATCCCAGGCCCTGCCGCAACCCACCCTGCGCCCCGTGCTTGATCTCAATGACCCGGAGGCGATAGCGCAGTGGTTGGTCAGCAACCAGGCGCGATTTGATTACCGTTCGGAGGTGTTCGTATGACCCTTCTGCGTCCGCCACAGCCTCCTTTGCGTCCACTCGATGAGGCCTTGGCCGAATTGCTGGGGCATGCCCAGGCCTTGGCTGACCATGAGGAGGTCTCGACCTTTGACGCCGATGGCCGGGTGTTGGCGCAGGATCTGGTGTCAGCGCTCCAGGTGCCGCCGCAAGACAACAGTTCGATGGACGGCTATGCCCTTCGTTGTGCCGACCTGACCGGCCCGAACCCGGTTCTGACAGTGAGTCAACGGATTGCCGCCGGCGCCAGCGGGGCACCCTTGACTGCCGGCACAGCCGCTCGGATCTTCACTGGTGCTCCGGTACCAGAGGGTGCCGACGCCATCGTGATGCAGGAAGACTGTGAGTTGTTGCCCGCTGAAGGTGACGGTCTATCGGCCATCCGGCTGCGCAAGCTGCCCCTGCCGGGCCAGTGGATCCGGCGGGCCGGCGAGGACGTGACTCGGGGAGCCGTTGTACTGGCCCGCGGTGCCCGGCTGACGCCAGCCTCCCTGGGCCTCGCTGCCAGCATCGGGCTGGACCGCCTGCAAGTGGCACGTCGTCCGCGCGTGGCTTTGTTCTCCACCGGGGACGAGCTGGTCATGCCGGGCGAGGTGGCGCCTGAGCAGATGAAGCCGGGCAGCATTTACAACTCCAACCGCTTTTTCCTGCGCGCGCTCTTACACCGGTTGGGCTGTGATGTGAGCGATCTGGGCATCGTGCCTGACCGCCGTGATGCCACTCTGGCCGCGCTGCAGTTAGCCGCGCAAGAGCATGATCTGATACTGACCAGCGGCGGTGTGTCGGTGGGTGAAGAAGACCACATCAAGCCTGCTGTGCAGACCCTGGGTCGCCTGGATTTGTGGCAGATCGCTATCAAGCCGGGCAAGCCCTTCGCCTATGGCCGGGTGCAAGACGCCCACTTCATCGGCCTGCCCGGTAACCCGGTGTCCAGTTTTGTGACTTTTTTGCTGCTGGTGCGGCCGTTTTTGTTGAAACTGCAGGGTGCGCTGGATCTTGCTCCTGAAATCATAGCGCTACCCGCCCATTTCACTTGGCCTAGAGCCGATAAACGTCGAGAATTTTTGCGGGTCCGGCGCAATGCGGCAGGTGGGCTGGACCTGTTTGAGAACCAGAGTTCCGGGGTGCTGACCTCAGCCGTGTGGGGCGACGGCTTGGTGGACAACCCGCCCGGCCAGACCATTGCCCCCGGCGACCTGGTGCGCTTTGTCCCGTTCTCGGAGCTGCTGGCATGAAGGTGTACATCAAGTATTTTGCGTCGATCCGTGAGGCTATCGGTCTGTCGGCTGAGACGCTAGAGACCGAAGCGCCAACGCTGGCGGCGCTGCGCGACGCCTTGATTGCCCGCGGCGGTGCTTACTCTGCCAGTCTGGCGCATGGACGGTTGCTGCGCATGGCACTCAATCAGGTGATGTGCGCGGAGTCGGCCCCACTGACCGAGGGCGCCGAAGTGGCTTTTTTCCCGCCGGTCACGGGCGGTTAGGGCGCTTGCGATGCATCCTGCCCAACCGGTCTACCTCTCCGCGCCGCGCGTGCGCATCCAGAGCGCTGACTTTGACCTGGCGAACGAAATCGCCGAGCTGCGCGCCGGTGACGGCCGGGTTGGCGCGGTGTGCAGTTTTGTCGGCACCGTGCGCGACCGCACGGCGGGTACCGCTGGCAGCATCAGCAGCATGGAGCTGGAGCACTACCCCGGCATGACCGAAGCCTCGATCGAGGCCATGATCGATGAAGCCCAGCGCCGCTTTGACATCTTCGGTGCCCGCGTGGTGCACCGCGTGGGCCTGTTGCAGCCGATGGACCAGATCGTGCTGGTGGCCGTCACCTCGGCCCACCGGGGCGAAAGTTTTCAGGCCTGTGAGTTCCTGATGGACTACCTCAAGACCCAGGCCCCGTTCTGGAAGAAAGAGCAGACCCCTGACGGCGCCCGCTGGGTCGATGCCCGTGTCAGTGATGACCTCGCCATGGCCAAATGGGGTTTGGACGCGCCCAACCTGCCGGTGTCCGGCTAGCCCGGTTTCCATTTGCAACATTGCCCCTATTTCTAAGAGCCACATCCATGACAACGACTGAACCGAAGCCCGCGGTCCCCTACCAGCGCATCGCGACCGAAGAAGCTTTCGCTCCAGCGGAATTGATCAATATTTACCGGAAGATTCTGGCCAAATCCGATGTCGATCCAGGGTTTCAGGGTCTGATGGGCTTTTACATGAGCAGCCCGAGCGCGCGAGCCCGGCACATCATGCGCTGTTTGCAGGATCTGGACCAGATCCGCCTGCAGCACATGGACGAGGCCGGTATTGACCGACAGGTGATTGCGCTCACGGCGCCTGGCGTGCAGGTAATGGACAAGGAAACGGCGGTGGCCTTCAGCCGGGTGGCCAACGATGAACTGGCTGAAGCGCTGCGTCGCCACCCCACGCGCTTTACCGGCATGATCGCCGTGGCGCCGCAGGACCCGGCGGCAGCCGCTCTGGAGATAGAACGCGGCGTAACCCGCCTGGGTATGAATGCCGTCATCATCAACTCGCACACTCAGGGCGAGTACCTGTCAGACAGCAAATTCTGGGATATTTTTGCGGCCGCAGAGGCTCATGACGTGCCGATCTACCTGCATCCGAACTCGCTGCCGAAAAACA
>RFWA01000315.1 GCA_009922295.1 Betaproteobacteria bacterium | reverse complement strand
CGCGCGGGCCAAACCGGTCCGCCAGCATGCCGCCGCCCACACCCAGCACAAAGTAAATCAGCCCGCACAGGCCAAAGACCAGGGCCACATCGGCCCGCTGCGCGGCAAACTCGGCCGCGAACGACGCAAAGAAGGCTGCAAACGAATACGACACGCCAAAGATCAGCGCCAGGCTGCCAAAGCAGGCCCAGACCACCACCCAGGCGTAGGGCGGTTCCTGCGGAACCGGCGGGGGTGCTAGGGCTGGGGTATCGGTCATGCCGAGTCAGTCTATCAGGCGGTTTGCGGCAGCCCGGCCATCTACACTTGCGCCTTTGCCCGCCAGAACCATGACCTATTGCGTCGCCATCAAACTCAAAGCCGGGCTGGTCTTTTTGTCCGACTCCCGTACCAACGCCGGGCTGGACCAGATCAGCACTTTTCGCAAAATGATCGTCTATGAAAAGCCGGGCGAGCGCTTCATGGTGCTGCTGTCGGCCGGCAACCTGAGTGTGTCGCAGTCGGTGCGCGAGATCCTGCAGGTGGAGCAACTGGCCGACCCCGAGGGTGGCGAGCCCATCACCATCTGGAACGCGCGCAGCATGTTCGACGCCACCCGGGTGCTGGGGGCAGCAATACGCCGGGTTTATGAGCGGGACGCCGCTGCGCTGAAGCAAGCCGGGGTGGAGTTCAATGTGTCGCTGATCTTTGGCGGCCAGATCGCCGGTGAAGGCATGCGCCTGTTCCAGGTGTATTCGGCGGGCAACTTTATTGAGGCCACGCCCGAGACACCGTATTTTCAGGTGGGTGAATCCAAGTACGGCAAGCCGGTGCTGGACCGGGTCATCACGCCCGACACCCCGCTGGACGAGGCCGCCAAATGCGCGCTGGTGTCGATGGACTCCACCCTCAAATCCAATTTGTCAGTGGGCCTGCCGCTGGACATGGTGGTGTACGAGGCCGACCGCTTTCAGACCGACAAGGTGTTGTGCATCGACGAGAACAACCCCTATTTCCGCATGCTGCACAACAGCTGGGGCCAGAAGCTGCGAGAGGTGTTTGACAGCATTGAAGACCCGATGTGGAACGGCGAGGCCACCGAGGTGCCCTTGCTGGCCCAGTCGGGCCGCAGCCTGCCGCTGAAAAAAATCAGCACGCCGCAAGAAAAGCTGATCTGACACCGTGGCCCTGCTCGTTTTTTCCCACGCCAACAGCTTTGGCGCCAGCACCTACGGCGTGCTGTTTCGCCACCTGAAGGCGCGCGGCTTCAAGGTGCGCGCCATTGAGCGCTTTGGCCACGACCCGCGCTACCCCGTCAGCAACAACTGGCGCCATTTGGTCCAGCAACTGATTGACTTCACCCGCGCCGAGGTAGAGCGCGCCGGGCAGCCGGCCTGGCTGGTCGGCCATTCATTCGGCGGCTTTGTCAGTCTGATGGCGGCCGCCCGCGAGCCCGAACTGGCGCGCGGCGTGCTGCTGCTCGATTCCCCCCTGCTGGGCGGCTGGCGCGCCACCACGCTGGGTGCGCTCAAAAGCACGCAGTTGGTGGGCTCGGTGTCACCCGGTGCTATCAGCCGGCGCCGGCGCAACAGTTGGGCCAGCCAGGCCGAGGCACTGGCGCATTTTCAAAGCAAAAAAATGTTTGCCCGCTGGGAGCCGCAGGTGCTGCACGACTACATCGCCCACGGCACGCACGACGAGGGCGAAGGCGACGACGCCAAGCGCGTGCTGAGCTTTGACCGTGAAGTAGAAACCGCCATCTACAACACCCTGCCCGACAACCTGGACCGCCTGCTCAAGCGCCACCCGCTCAAGTGCCAAGTGGCTTTCATCGGTGGCTTGCAATCGGCCGAAATGCGGCAAGTGGGCATGACCATGACCGAGCAGGTGGTGCGCGGTCGCATCATGATGCTGGACGGCAGCCACCTGTTCCCGATGGAGAAGCCGGCTGCGACTGCCGCTGCGGTTGAGGCGGCACTGCTCGCGCTGGGCAGCGCGGCTTAAGCCGCCCAGGTCACCAGCCCGCTCCAGGCGGTGCCCAGCACCACCAGCCCAAACACAATGCGGTACCAGGCAAAGCCGACAAAGCTGTGGGTGGCGATAAAGCGCAGCAACCAGCGCACGCACAGCCAGGCGCTGAGGAAAGAGAACACCAGCCCCACGGTGAACACCGGCAAATCAGCCAGCGACAGCAGCGCGCGCTCCTTGTACAGGCTGTAGGCGCCGGCGCCGATCAGCGTGGGGATGGCCAGGTAAAAAGAAAAATCCGTGGCGGCCTTGCGCGACAGGCCCAGCAGCATGCCGCCGATGATGGTGGCGCCGCTGCGGCTGGTGCCAGGCACCATCGCCAAGCACTGGGCAAGACCCACCTTGAGCGCATCCAGCGGCGTCATGTCATCGGCCTCCTGGATGCGGGCCACCGCCGGGTTGCGCGCCTGACGCCGCTCGGCCCACAGGATGATCAGCCCGCCCACAATGAAGGTGCTGGCGACCACAGTGGGCGTGAACAAATGGGCCTTGATGGCCTTGCCAAACAGCAGGCCCAGCAGCACCGCCGGCAAAAAGGCAATCAACACGTTGAGCGCCAGCCGCTGCGGCTGGCGCTGCTTGGGCAGTGCCACCACCGTGCTACGGATTTTTTGCCAATAAACCATGATGACCGCAAAAATGGCGCCGGTCTGGATGGCGATGTCAAACACCTTGGCCTTCTCGTCGTCAAAGCCCAGCAGCGCGCCAGCCAGGATCAGGTGCCCGGTGGATGAGATTGGCAGGAACTCGGTCAGCCCCTCCACCACGCCCATGACGGCGGCTTTGATCAGCAATGCAATGTCCACGCAGAATTCCTGGTTGTTTGGGCCCGATCGGGATTATCCCCGCCGAGCCTCACTCGTAGCGCAGCGCCTGGATCGGCAGCAGTTGCGAGGCCCGACGGGCCGGGTAGAAGCCGAAAAACACACCCACAAACACCGAGAAACCCACCGCCAGCAGGATGGAAGCCGGTGTCATGCTGACTTGCCAGCCGGCAAAGCGCTCGGTGGCCCAGGTGGCCACAGCGCCCAGACCTACGCCGATGGCGCCGCCGATGAGCGACAGGGTCACCGCCTCGATCAGAAACTGCGACAGGATGTCGCGCCCGCGCGCGCCCAGGGCCATGCGCAGGCCGATCTCGCGGGTGCGCTCGGTCACGCTCACCAGCATGATGTTCATGATACCGATGCCGCCAATGATCAGGCTGATGCCGGCCACCGCCGCCAGCAGCAGCGTCATGATGCGGCTGGACGCCTCTTGCGCCTGCAAAATCTCGGTCAGGTTGCGCACCGAGAACGGGTCGTCGCCGCCGGGCTGCACCTTGAAGCGCTGGCGCAGCAGGTCTTTGATGTTGTCCTCGGCCACCTTCATGCTCTGGCCCTCACGCACCTTGACGCTGATCGAGCCAATTCGCCGCAGCTTGCCGCTGGCGCCGCCCTGGATGCGGTTGCGGTAGGTGGAAATGGGCACCAGCACCACGTCGTCCTGGTCTTGCCCCATGGCGT
>RFWA01000314.1 GCA_009922295.1 Betaproteobacteria bacterium | reverse complement strand
GCGCGCATTGGCACCCTGCGCGACAAGCTGCTGGACCTGGCGCGCTGTGGGGTGGACCAGGCCGTGGTGTTGCCCTTTTCAGCCGGCTTGGCCGCGTTGGCGCCGCAGGCCTTTATTGACAAGGTGTTGCTGCAAGGGCTGGGCGCCCGTTATGTGCTGGTCGGCGACGATTTCCGATTTGGCGCCAAGCGCTCCGGTGACTATGCCCTGCTGGATGCCGCCGGCACCCGTGCCGGCTTTGACGTGGCGCGCATGAACAGCTATGAGGTGCACGGCCTGCGTGTCTCCAGCTCTGAAGTGCGGCGCGCCCTGCATGAAGGGCGCATGGAAGACGCCGCACGGCTGCTCGGCCGCCCCTACCGCATTTCGGGCCATGTGGTGCACGGCCGCAAACTTGGCCGCGAACTGGGCTTCAGAACCTTGAACCTGCGCTTCGCCCACTGGAAACCCGCCGCCAGCGGCATTTTTGTGGTGCTGGTGCACGGGCTGGCACCGTCGCCCCTGCCCGGAGTGGCCAATCTGGGGGTGCGACCCTCGCTGGACGCGAACGATGTCAACCGCGGACGGGTGTTGCTGGAAACCCATTGCCTGGACTGGCCAGCCGGGCTGGGCACCGAAGGGGCATACGGTAAACTCATTCGGGTGGAACTGCTGCACAAACTTCACGATGAGCTCAAGTACGACGGCCTGGACGCCCTGATGCAGGGCATCGGGCGCGACTGCGATGATGCGCGCCGTTACCTGGCTTCGCGGCACGCCCAGACCCATCGGCAGACGTCGCGCGACCGAATTTAGCCGGCACCTCAGCGCACGCCGGCATCGCCTTGGGGCACCGGTTTTTGTCCCCCTTCCGCCTGCCCGGCACCGAACCCGTTCCACCTGCACCATGACCGACCCCATCGCCCCCACCGTCCCTACTGACTACCGCAGCACCCTCAACCTGCCCGACACCCCATTTCCGATGCGTGGTGATCTGCCCAAGCGCGAGGCTGGCTGGGTCAAGGCCTGGGAAGAAAAGGGCCTGTACAAAAAGCTGCGCGACGCGCGCGTCGATGCCCCCAAGTTTGTGTTGCACGACGGTCCGCCCTACGCCAACGGCAAGATTCACATCGGGCACGCCGCCAACAAGGTGCTCAAAGACATGATCGTCAAGGCGCGCCAGCTCAAGGGCATGGACGCGCACTACATTCCGGGCTGGGACTGCCATGGTCTGCCGATCGAAAACGCCATTGAAAAACTGCACGGCCGCAACCTGCCGCGCGACGAGATGCAGGCCAAAAGCCGCGCCTTTGCCACCGAACAGATCGACCAGCAGCGCACCGACTTCAAACGCCTGGGCGTTCTGGGCGATTGGGACCACCCCTACCGCACCATGGACTTTGTGAATGAAGCCGCTGAGATCCGCGCCTTCAAACGGGTGGTGGAACGCGGCTTTGTGTACCGCGGCCTCAAGCCGGTGTACTGGTGCTTTGACTGCGGCTCATCGCTGGCCGAGTTCGAGATCGAGTACGCCGACAAAAAATCACAAACACTCGACGTGGGCTTTTTATGCGCCGAACCAGCCCGACTGGCTGGCGCCTTTGGCTTGGCTGAGCTGCCAACCGGAGTCGACGGCCAAGCGCGCCCCGCCTTTGCCGTGATCTATTCCCGCCAACCAGGCGCTGAACCTGAACCCGGCCCTGGCCTACGCGCTGGTGGACACACCACGCGGCCTGCTGGTGCTGGCCGAAAGCCTGGTGACTGCCTGCCTGGAGCGCTATGGCCTGACCGGCACCGTACTGGCTAACACTCTGGGCGAGGCGCTGGGCGGCATCAACTTCCGCCATCCGCTGGCCCATGTGGACGCGGCCTACGACCGGCTGAGCCCGGTCTACCTGGCCGACTACGCCACCGCTGACGATGGCACCGGGCTGGTACATTCGTCACCCGCCTATGGCGTAGAAGACTTCAACAGTTGCGTGGCGCACGGCATGGCCTACGACGACATCCTGAACCCGGTGCAGGGCAACGGCCAGTACGCGCCCGAGTTGGCCCTGTTTGGCGGCATGAACATCTGGAGAGCCTGCCCGCGCATCATCGAGGTGCTGGGCGAATCAGACCGGCTGTTTGCCACCACCCAGATCACCCACAGCTACCCGCACTGCTGGCGCCACAAGACGCCGGTGATCTACCGCGCCGCCGCTCAGTGGTTTGTGCGCATGGATGAGGGCCTTGGCGTATTCACCGTGGACAAGGCGCCCAAGACGCTGCGCCAGACCGCGCTCGATGCCATCGACCAGACGGATTTTTACCCGGAAAACGGCCGTGGCCGGCTGCGCGACATGATTGCCAACCGGCCCGACTGGTGCATCAGCCGCCAGCGCAGCTGGGGCGTTCCGGTGCCCTTCTTCCTGCACAAGGACAGCGGCGAGCTGCACCCCCGCACGCTGGAGATCATGGACTTGGCGGCCAAGATGGTGGAAGCCGGTGGGATTGAGGCCTGGAGCAAGGCCACGCCTGAGACCATCCTGGCCCAGGTGGGTGCGGCGACTGACGCCGCGCAGTACAGCAAAAGCACGGACATCCTGGAGGTTTGGTTTGACTCTGGCACCACCCACACGACGGTGCTGAAAACCTCTCACCCGGGCACCGGCCATGACAACGGGCCTGAGGCCGACCTGTATCTGGAAGGCCATGACCAGCACCGCGGCTGGTTCCACAGCTCGCTGCTGACCGCCTGCGCCATGTACGACCGGGCGCCCTACCGCGGCCTGTTGACCCACGGCTTCACCGTCGACGGCCAGGGCCGCAAGATGAGCAAGAGCATGGGCAATGTGGTGGCGCCGCAAGAGGTGAGCGACAAGCTGGGGGCCGAGATCATCCGGCTCTGGTGCGCCAGTACCGATTACTCGGGTGACCTGGGCATTGACGACAAAATCCTGGCGCGCGTGGTGGATATTTACCGCCGGGTGCGTAACACCCTGAAGTTTCTGCTGGCCAATACCAGCGACTTCGACCCGGCTGTGGACACTGTGCCCCTGGCACAGATGCTGGAGATTGACCGCTACGCACTCAGCCGGGCAGCCGCGCTGCAATCGGACATCCTGGCGCATTTTGAGGTGTATGAGTTCCACCCAGTGGTGGCCAAGCTGCAGATCTACTGCTCGGAAGACCTGGGTGCCTTCTACCTGGATGTGCTCAAAGACCGGCTCTACACCACGGCGCCCGGGTCATTGGCCCGGCGAAGCGCACAGACCGCTTTGTGGCAGATCACCCAGGCCATGCTGCACTGGATGGCGCCGTTCCTGAGCTTCACCGCCGAGGAAGCCTGGGGCGTGCTGGGCGCTGCCGGCAAAACCCCGGCCGCCACCCGCGACTCAATCTTCATGGACCGCTATACCGAGCTGGAGGCGCCCGAGCCGGCGCTGCTGGCCAAGTGGGTCCGGGTGCGCGAGATTCGCGAAGCAGTGAACAAGGAGATTGAGGCCCTGCGCGCCGCCGGCCAGGTGGGCTCGTCGCTGCAGGCCCAGGTCACCC
>RFWA01000313.1 GCA_009922295.1 Betaproteobacteria bacterium | reverse complement strand
AGAAGTGTTGGCCGCGACGCCGGCTTAGGTGCATAAACCGGGACGCATGGTCTAGGTGGAATCCACAGGTGTCAAGGGGTCAATTCCAGTGCAAAATGCGCGAGTCTTTAAATACGTAGGAGCCAGTTGATGAATATTAAAAGTCAAAAAGACTTTTTCTCGGGTCTCATGTTCACCGCTGTCGGGGTCGCCTTCGCTTGGGGTGCCACCAAATACAGTTTGGGGACCGGCGCTCGGATGGGTCCGGGTTACTTCCCGCTGATGCTTGGCATTTTGATGGCCATTCTTGGGGGTGTCATCACCTTCAAGTCCTTGGTAGTCGAGACTGAAGACGGCGACAAGGTCGGCAGTTGGGCCTGGAAACCCCTGCTGTTCATCATTGCCGCCAATCTCTTGTTCGGTTTGCTGCTTGGCGGTCTGCCAAGCATTAAGTTCCCGGCGTTTGGCATGATCGCGGCAGTCTATGGCTTGACCATCGTCGCCAGTTTGGCCGGAGAAGAATTCAAGATCAAGGAAGTCATGGTCTTGGCCACCATTTTGGCCATCATGTGCTACTTGGCGTTCATCTTGCTGCTGAAGCTGCAGTTCCCGGTTTGGCCGGCTTTCATCACAGGCTAAGAGGAAAAAGACCATGGATTTGATCAACAACCTGTCGCTCGGTTTCGGCGTGGCCTTCACGCCCATCAACCTGATGTACGCCTTCATTGGCTGCTTACTCGGTACTCTTATTGGTGTGCTTCCCGGCATCGGCCCTCTGGCCACGATTGCCATGCTGCTGCCAGCCACTTATGCCTTGCCGCCGGTGTCGGCGCTGATCATGCTGGCTGGCATCTACTATGGCGCCCAATACGGGGGGTCTACCACCGCCATTTTGGTCAACCTGCCTGGGGAGTCGTCCTCGGTGGTGACGGTGATTGATGGCTACCAGATGGCGCGCAAGGGCAGGGCTGGCCCCGCGCTGGCTGCAGCCGGCTTGGGGTCTTTCTTTGCTGGCTGTGTGGGCACTCTGGTGCTGGCGGCTTTTGCTGTGCCGCTGACCGAGGTGGCTTTCAAGTTCGGCCCGGCCGAGTATTTCTCACTCATGATCTTGGGTTTGATTGGCGCTGTGGTGCTGGCTTCGGGCTCCCTGCTGAAGGCCGTGGGCATGATTCTGCTTGGGCTGCTGCTTGGCTTGGTTGGTACAGACGTCAATTCAGGCGTGGCACGTTTCAGCTTTGACATTCCCGAACTGACCGATGGCATCGGTTTCATTGTGATTGGTATGGGCGTTTTTGGCTATGGCGAGATCATTAGCAACCTGGGCAAGGACGAAAGCGAGCGCGAGGTGTTCACTGCCGAGGTCAAAGGACTGTGGCCAACCGGTGAAGACTTCAAACGCATGATCCCTGCGGTCTTGCGTGGCACGGTCTTGGGCTCGTTACTGGGCATTTTGCCCGGTGGCGGCGCGGTGATGGCGGCGTTTGCAGCCTACACCCTCGAGAAGAAAACCAAGCTGCAGCCGGGCGAGGTGCCTTTCGGCCAAGGCAATATCCGCGGCGTGGCGTCACCTGAGTCGGCCAATAACGCGGCCTCACAGACCTCGTTCATACCGCTGCTCACGCTCGGTATTCCACCCAACGCCGTGATGGCGCTGATGGTCGGTGCCATGACCATTCACAACATCCAGCCTGGTCCCCAGGTGATGACCAGCAACCCCGAGCTGTTCTGGGGCCTGATCGCGTCAATGTGGATCGGCAATGCGATGTTGATCGTGTTGAACCTGCCGTTGATCGGCATCTGGATTAAGCTGTTGAGCGTGCCCTACCGTTGGTTGTTCCCGGCCATTGTGCTGTTCTGTGCCATCGGGGTGTACTCGACCAATAACAACACCTTCGACATCTGGTTGGTCGGCCTGTTCGGTGTGATCGGCTACCTGTTTGTCAAACTGGGTGTGGAGCCAGCGCCACTGCTGTTGGGTTTTATCCTGGGGCCGATGATGGAAGAGAACCTGCGACGTGCGCTGCTGTTGTCGCGCGGTGACTGGAGCGTTTTTGTCACCCGTGGCCTGTCAGCCAGCCTGTTGGCAGTTGCCGCATTTCTGCTAGCGCTGGTCATGCTACCAGCGATCAAGAAGAAGCGTGAAGAGGCCTTTGTCGAGGACTGAGGTCCGCCCGGTTCGGCAAGAAGGCACCTGCGGGTGCCTTTTTCAATGTGTTCCGGCTTAACCCTGCCGCACAATCTGCCCGGGATCCACCGTGAACGACCATCGCCGACCGAAACCGTATGTACCAAGGGCATCCAGACGGGTAATGCCATGCCGATGATGGGAACTGTTTTTCTGCAAGGTCTGGTTTTGAGTTTGGGCCTGATCATTGCCATCGGGGCTCAAAACGCATTTGTCTTGCGACAAGGCCTGCGCCGCGAGCATGTGGCCAGTGTGGTGTTTTTCTGCGCCATCAGCGACGCCCTGCTGATCGCGGCAGGCGTGCTGGGCATGGGCCAGGCGATGGGAGATAGCCCTACGCTGGCCAAGACTTTGGCCATGACCGGTGCAGTCTTCTTGGCCGTGTATGGCTGGAAAGCCTTGCGCCGCGCCAGCCAGGAAAACGGTCTTTTGGCCGCTGCAAGCGGTCAGGGTCTGAGCTGGACTTCTGCCATGGCGCAAGCCGCAGCCTTCACCCTGCTCAACCCCCATGTGTACTTGGACACCGTATTACTGGTGGGCAGCATCGGCGCACAGCAGCCCGCAGGTTTGCAGTTCTGGTTTGCGGCAGGTGCGAGCAGTGCGAGTCTGCTGTGGTTTTGCGCGCTGGGCTTTGGCGCCCGCTGGCTAGCCCCTTTGTTTGCCAAACCACGCGCCTGGCAGGTGCTCGACATCCTGATTGGCCTGACCATGTGGGCAATGTCTGTCATGTTGGTACTGCACCTGGTCGCTGCCAAGAGCGTCTGACGCGCATGACTTCGCCATTCCCGCCGACCGCCGTCATTCCCGGCCAACACTGTCAACCCCGGCCAGCCAGGGCAGGGTGGTGAAGGCGCAAGCTTTAGCCAGGCGGCAAGGTCAAGCCAAGGCCGCTGCGGCTCGTGCTGGAGGTCGAAGGTGCCCAGTCGGACCGCCGATTTCAGAGTCAAAACAGGCTCTAGCCCATGTGGTTGTAAGAGATGGTGCTACATAAAAAATAGCAATGGAATGTTTAGGATGAGGTGAGGAAATGGACCGATTCACGATCCGGGCCGCGCTTGTCACGCCGGCCATCATCAGCACACTCACGCTGGACGGCCTGCTCGGTGCCGTCTTGTTTGATGAATTACAAGACATTGACAAGGTGTGAGCAAGCAGTTGCAAGCATGACGGATCAGGAGTTGTCAAAGTTCATTGGGGACGCGGAAAATGCCTTCTCACGTGAGCACACCCAGTGGATTGTCCGTAAAGACAATCAGTGCCCTTATCAGTTGGGCCAACGTGGCCCTGCGGCACAATTGGATCGGGAGCCGCCATGAATGACCAGAACCGACTAAACCAGCACCCGCAGAGGGTGGCGCTGCACAATGAGCTCAATGCTCGCCCG
>RFWA01000312.1 GCA_009922295.1 Betaproteobacteria bacterium | reverse complement strand
GGCGCAGCAGGCGCAAAGCGGTGAAGTAGCCGTGTTTGGCGTGGGCGTCGGCCTGGACCTGAGCCCGTTTTACACCCACAACCTGGCGCTGGACCTCTCCAGCCCACCCGGCAATGGCGTGTTTCGGGAATTGTTGGCGATGTTGGCGCGGCATCTGCGCGGGTAGCTCGAAGACGACTGGTTGTGTCACCTCGGGCTGTCGCTGAGGGCTGTCGAGCTAGCGAGTGACGGCCCCGCCAAAAGGCGAGAAACTCCCCTCTAATCGAGCAGCGGAAACAGCGCGTCATCCATCACCGCCTGATCCGGCAAGCGCTCGGCCAAACCAGCAAAAGGCGGCGAGGTGCGCCAGGGGCGGACAGCGTGGCGGGCGTCGTCGCCCAGGTAGCGGGCTGAAAACACGCGGCGGCGCTGGGTGGGGCCGACGCCGCTGCTGGCGTGCAGTGTCAGCATGTGAAAGGCCACGGCATCGCCGGGCTCCAGCGCCCAGGCCAATTGCCGGTACTGCGCCGGCTGCGCGTCAATATTAGGCAACTCGGCCAGGCTGCCGTCCGGGAACCACTTGGCCTGCTGATCGCGAAAGGTGCGTGGCATGTACCAGGTGCCGGCATGTGACCCGGCGACAAAGCGCAGGGTGCTGGCCAGGGGCACCGGGTCCACCGGCAGCCAAAAGCTGACGTTTTGACGGCCGCTCACGTTGTAGTAGGGTTGGTCCTGGTGCCAGGGTGTCGCCTGGCGGGTGCCGGGCTCCTTCACCAGCAAGTGGTCGTGGTACAGCCGGCAGGTCTGGCTTTGCATCAATTGCCGGGCCACCAGCGGCAGCGCCGATTGCCGCAACACCGCCGCGTAGTCTGGGTTGGTCTGCCACGTGCAAAAGTCTTCCACAAAGCGGCCCGGGTCATCGGGCTGGCTGGCCACCATCGCCAGCGGGCTCAGGTGGGCCAGGTTGTGCTCTATGCCCCTTGCCAGCCTAGCGATGTCGTCTGGGTTGAGCAGACCGCGCAGCACCAGCGCACCATCGCGCTCAAAGGTCTGGACCGCATCGGGCGACAACCGAAACGGCGCGCTCATCAGGTCCACCAAAAAATCGACAGATTGAAGGCACGCTCCACAAACCAAGCCAAGGCCACCAGCATGGCGGCCCAGGAGCCCAGCCGGAAGACGCCGCGCTGGTAAAACGGTGTGTGCCGCAGCACAAAGGCCAGCGGCAAAAACACCGCCACGATGGCCATCTGGCCAAGCTCAACGCCCAGGTTAAAGCCCACCAGGCTCAAGACCAGCGCGTTGGCCGGCAGACCGAGCTCGGCCAGGACGCTGGCAAAGCCAAAGCCATGGATCAGCCCGAAGCAAAACGCCATCAACCAGCGTTGCTGCACCACGGGCCGCAGGTTGTTGGCTGCCGCAAACACCACCGAGGCGGCAATGGCCGATTCCACCAGCCGGCTGGGCAGGCTGATGATCTCCAAGGCGGCCAACGACAGGGTGATGGAGTGCGCCAGGGTAAACGCTGTCACCACCCAGAGCACCCCCACACTCGCCTCCCTGAAGCCGCCTACCCCACGCATGCCGGTGCTGCTCAGGCCACCGCCACGCCGCGTCAGTACCGCAGGCAGCAGCAGGCAGATCAAAAACAGAATATGGTCAAAACCAATCCAAATGTGCCAGACCCCCTCACGCAGGTACTGCACAAACTGGTCGCCCGCAGTTGCCGCTTCCGAAAACTTCAACACGCCGCTTTGCGGCCCCAAAACGGCACTGTGCGTCGCGCCGTCCAAATCGAGTTTGAGCAGCCCGCGATGCTGGGCGTCAACATCAAACAGCAGGCTGTACTGAATGGAAAACGGGCCTGACCGTTGCGGGCATTGGCCTGCCAAGGTCAAGACAGCGTAGCTGCCATCGGTGTGCTCGTCCACTTGCAGGCCCTGTTGCCGAAAGCTGCAGGTGCCGCCGCGCTGCACCGCGAGTCTGCTGCCAGCCCAGGCCTGCAACTCGGCCTGCTTTTGTTGCAACTCACCCCAGGTGATCTGGTCGTCACCGTTGGCGTCGAGCCCGATGGCAAACTGAATGTCCCGCAGCGCAATGTCCCACTGCACGCTGACCTGATCGCCCTGGGCCCGCACCGCCAGGTAACTGTCGCTGGATTTGTGCGCCTGCGCTGCGGCAGCCATCAACACCAGCCAGGCCATGGCCATCGCCTGGACCACCCCTTGGCCCCAAAAGCCGCGTCTCATGGGTTGCCCTTGGGCAGAGTGGCCAGCTGCGTCAGCAGCTGGCCAAGGGGCGCGCCCTGAAACCCGCTGCTCTTCGCCCAGGCTTCGACCTTTTGGGCCGGCGCCCGCTGTCCCGCCGCCAGCGCGGCCTCCAGCAGGATGCGGGCGTCGCGCGGTTCGCGCTGTACCTCGTAGTTGGCCTGTGCCAGGGCCAGGGCAGCGCCGATATCGCGGCGCAGCTGCAGCGCGTAGCGTGCCTCCTCGGCGCGGTGGGTGGTATCACCACGCAGCCGGGTCGCCGCAAAGCGCTCATCCAGCATTTTGACCAGCGCAGGGGCTTTGGGAGAGCCAGTTTGCTGGTGCGCCAGGGCCAGCCGCAGCAAGAGGGGGTCCGAAGCCTCATTGCCAGCCAGCAATGCCACCACTTCTTTGGGGCGTTGCTGGTCAAGCAAGAAGTCGCTCCAGGCGGCCAGCAAATAAGCATCCGTGAGCCCCAGACGCAAGGCGCTTTTGTAATGGCTTTCAGCCAGCGCGGCCCGGCCCTGCCAGGCCGCCACCTCGGCCAGCCGGGTCAACAGCCACAAACGGTTGCCGGGGTCGTCCGCCCGGGCCAAGCCTTTCTCAAGCGCTTGGTAGCCCTGCGCTAATTGACCGGTGTACGCCAGAGTAAGCCCCAGGCAGCCCGCTTGCAGGGTTATCGAACCGGCTGCGCCCAAGGCCGTGCAGGCCTGGCCGGCGCCAGCGTAGTCGGCTTGTACCAAGGCGATGGCGGCAAGCCAGCCTTGCGCCTCCGAAAAATCGGGCTGGGCGGCCAGGGCAGCACGCAGGTCAACCTTGGCCTCTTCAAACCCGTGGCGGTATTGACGCAGCAAGCCGCGAATGAACAAGAGCTCTGCCGACAACTGGCCCGGGTAGCCGCTGATCAGCGCATCGGCGTAACCCACATAACGCGGATCCCCATGGGCCATGGCCAGATCAAAATACAAACGGGCCAAAGCCGCCACGGCCTGGGCGTCCCTCGGGGCACGGCTAACGGCTTGCTGGTATTGCTTGAGACGACTGGCATCCGGGTCCCCGGCCTTGACGGGCAGGCGCTCAAGCACTTCTTTGGCTTCGACCGGGGTGCGGGGTAAGGCCCAGCCCATGCTGGAGTGCAGGCTGATACAGAGGCCGAATAACCCCAGGATAAGCCGGATTTTTTTCAATACATGAAATTTAGGCATAATTCGGGCGCCCTCAGGGCTTAACTCCAATATCAATCAACTGGACATGATCATGATCAAAACGTTATCCGCAATTGTTGCATCAATGCTGCTGGCTTCGGCCGCTTTGGCTGGCTCACATGG
>RFWA01000311.1 GCA_009922295.1 Betaproteobacteria bacterium | reverse complement strand
GAGCTGTTGCCGTCCGACAGCTCAAGCTTGACCATGTCCTGGCCCATGTTGCTCAGGGCGTCGATCAGGTAGGTGACATTGAAGCCGATCTCGATGGTGTCGCCACCGTAGTCGATGTCAAGCTCGTCCACCGCTTCTTCCTGTTCGGCATTGTTAGAGGCCACCCGCAGGCAGCCTGGCTCTACGCTGAGCCGCACGCCCTTGAACTTGTCGCTGGTGAGAATGGCGGTGCGCTGTAGCGTGGCCAGCAGGGCGGCACGGCCGAGTGTGATGCTGTTGCGGTGGTTCTTGGGGATAACGCGGTTGTAGTCTGGGAACTTGCCCTCAACCAGCTTGGTCACAAACTCCATGCCGCCAAAGCTGAACTTGGCCTGGTTATTGGCAAACTGCATGTCGATGGCACCTTCGGCATCGCTCAACAGGCGCTGCAGTTCCAGCACCGTTTTACGCGGCAAGATCACCTCTTGCCGGGGTACTTCAATATCCAGCGTGGCAGAGGCAAAGGCCAGGCGGTGGCCGTCAGTGGCGACCAGGCTGAGCTGCTTACCCTCGGCCACAAACAAAATGCCATTCAGGTAGTAGCGGATATCGTGCACCGCCATGGCAAACGCCACCTGGCTCAGCAGGTCCTTCAGGGTTTTCTGTGGCACGCTGAACATCGGGCCAAAAGTGGCGGCCTCTTGCACCAGCGGGAAATCCTCTGCCGGCAAGGTTTGCAGCGTGAACTTGCTTTTGCCGCCCTTGAGGATGACCTTGCTGGCGTTCGATTCGAGCGATACGGTCTGGTCGGCGGGCATGGTGCGCAAGATATCAATCAATTTGCGGGCGCCCACGGTGGTGGTGAAGTCGCCGGTGTCGCCTTGCAGCTCTGCCGTGGTGCGGATCTGGATCTCCAAATCACTGGCGGTGAGTTGCAGCGAGGCGCCTGTTTTGCGAATCAGGACGTTGGCCAAGATGGGCAGCGTGTGCCGCCGCTCCACAATGCCAGCGACCGATTGCAGAGCCGCTAAAACCTTGTCTTGTGTGGCCTTCAGGACGATCATGTCAACCTCTCCTTAAATTGCTAAATTGAATTTCATCTTGCCGTGACGCGGGCCAGGCGCTGTAACCTGCATTTTCCGCTTTTTGTGACGCTGCTCAGCCTTTGAGGGTTTGCTCCAAAACGTGCAGTTGCTGGTTCAGCTCGGTCAACTGTTGCCGCTCCGTCCGCCGAACAATTCTCCGATTTCCGGAAGGCTTTTCTGTGTCAGCTCTTTGGCCAGGTACATCGCAATTTGACGGGGCCGAGCAATGCTGGCCGGCCGCTTCTTGGAGTACATGTCTGCGACCTTGATTTTGTAATAGTCGGCCACGGTTTTCTGGATGTTTTCCACAGAAATCTGGCGGTTCTGGATGGACAGCAGGTCGCGCAGCGCCTCGCGGGCCAGCAGGATGGAGATGTCTTTTTGGTTGAAGCGCGAATAGGCCAGAATTTTGCGCAGCGCGCCTTCAAGCTCGCGCACATTGGATCGCACGTTCTTGGCCACAAAAAAGGCCACTTCTTCGGGCATGTCGATGCCCTCGACCCGGGCTTTGTTGATCAGGATCGCCACCCGCATTTCCAACTCGGGTGGCTCGATCGCCACCGTCAGGCCCGAATCAAAGCGCGACACCAGCCGCTCATGGATATCAGCCAGCCCCTTGGGGTAGGTGTCGCTGGTCATGACAATGTGGGATTTTTTGGCCAATAGGGCTTCAAAGGCGTTGAAGAACTCTTCTTGCGTGCGCTCCTTGTTGGCAAAAAACTGCACGTCGTCAATCAAGAGCAAATCCAGCGAGTGGTAGCGCTCCTTGAACTCATCAAAAGTCTTGCGCTGGTAGGCCTTAACCACATCAGAGACAAATTGTTCTGCATGGATGTAGAGAACTTTGGCATTGGGCCGCTCCGCCAGCAGCCGGTTGCCCACCGCATGCATCAGATGGGTCTTACCCAGACCAACACCGCCATAGATGAAAAGCGGGTTGTACAGGTGGCCTGGCATGCCCGCCACATGCATGGCGGCAGCGCGTGCCATGCGGTTGGCACTGCCTTCGATCAGGGTGTCAAAGGTTAGCCCTGTATTGAGCCGACTCTTCAGGCTGCCTGTGCCCGGGTCCAGGCTGGACCCAAGCGGGTCTTCTGGCGGCAAAATATCGGGCGCTAACTCTAGTGCAACTGGCTGGCCCGAAAATTTTTCCAACATGTTCGAAATTCGGCTGCTGTACTGGGTTCTGACCCAATCCAATTTGAACCGGTTGGCGACGAAAATCGTGACCTTGGACAGGTTGTCAGTTACTTGGGCCGAGAGGGGCTTGATCCAGGTGTTGAACTGCTGTTCAGGCAACTCCTGGGCCAATTGCTCGATGCAGGATTGCCAGAGGATTCGGGCAGTTTCTCGGCCAGTGGCATCGGTGTGGCTGATGGATGAGCCCGTGGTCATGGTGTGGATCAGCTTCTGTGGATAGATGGTGTTTGCTTGGATCAGAAGTGTAACTTATCAAGAATTTATCCACAGTTCATAAATCTGCCGCGATGTGGCGCTCCGAGCGCTAATACAGGCGTTTGGGAAGTCTGCACGTGACCATACAAAAACGCCGAATTTGCCGGCACGGCCAAAGTTTGTGATAATGCCGGGTTCCCCTGACTTCACTTGGGGAAGAAAACGCCAGTGGTCTGCATACTCATGGAGAGTGTTTGGGCCCTGACCGAGCCCTTTAGGATTGTCATCATGAAACGCACTTACCAACCCTCCAAGATCCGTCGTGCCCGCACCCACGGTTTTCTGGTCCGCATGAAAACCCGTGGCGGCCGCGCCGTGATCAATGCACGGCGTGCCAAGGGCCGCAAGCGTCTGGCGGTCTGAGCCCGGTCGTTCGGCTGATCCCCGCCGCCCCGGCCAGTCTGGCGCAGCAAAAAATTGCATCGACTCAAAGCGTGGAGCGAATTTCAGGCCGTGATGTCGGCTCAAACGGCCGCACGAACGGCCCACTTTGCTTTGCACATGGCGCCGCTCGGTTCAACCGTGCCTGCTAACCCATCCAACCTGCCAGCCAGCCAGCCCCTGGCGATGCTCGCGGGCATGGCAGAGGGCTGCCTCGGCGTTGTCGTGCCCAAACGCTGGGCCAAACGGGCGGTGACTCGTAACACGATCAAACGCCAGGTGTTCAGCGTCAGCCAAGACTTTGAGCCTGAATTGCCTGTGGCGGCCTATGTGGTGCGCTTACGTGCTGGTTTTGACCGGGGTCGCTTTCCTAGTGCTACGTCCGAGCCATTGAAGGCCGCCTTGCGCTTAGAGCTGCAGCAGCTGTTTCATGACGCGCTGGCCCGCCTGTCGTCTGCGGCCGCGCCGCGTGCCACATGATGCGCGGTTTGCTGATGGGCCTGGTCAAAGGCTATCGCCTCTTGTTGAGCCCCTGGTTAGGGTCGTCCTGCCGCTTCGAGCCGACCTGTTCGCGCTACGCGTTAGAGGCCCTCGACCAACATGGGGCACTGGCCGGCTCTTATTTGACCCTGGCCCGAATCGGCAGGTGCCACCCTTGGTGCGACGGCG
>RFWA01000032.1 GCA_009922295.1 Betaproteobacteria bacterium | reverse complement strand
CCCACCGGCAACCTGGACCGTAGCACCGCCCACGGCGTGTTTGACCTGATGTTGGAGCTGGCCCAAAGCCAGGGCACCGCCTTTGTGCTGGTGACCCACGACGCGTCATTAGCGGCACGCTGCCAGCGACGGCTGCAGTTGGTGGCAGGTCGGCTTAGTGAGCAGGCGACCTAAGCAGTTCGGGCTAAACCGCCTGCTGGCCGAAACAGTGCGGGTTGTGACAAAGACTTAAGCCTGAACAGGGTGGTAAATTCCTGAATTATTGAATTAATTATCCGAAATTATCGATATCATATTCCGTAATTTACGATATTATGCGCCGATGAATCTGCCCTTGCTTTACCCGCGCCGGATCGAACAACGCCTAGCTGAAGCGCTGCTCGACACGCCGGTCGTCTTGCTGGCGGGGCCACGTCAGGCAGGCAAGACGACCTTGGTTCGCCAAATTGCTGCCAAGGGTCCGCGCTACCTGACCCTGGACGACGAACTGACGCTGTTGTCCGCACGTGAAGATCCGATAGGCATGATCCGTAGCCTGGATCGTGCCGTGATTGATGAAATTCAGCGCGCGCCGCAGCTGCTGTTGGCCATCAAAAAAAGTGTCGATGAAGATCGCCGACCCGATTCACTGGCCGGCCGGATGGAGACCTTGACCCTGCTGCCCCTGTCGCAAACCGAAATCGAAGGGTGCTCGGCCAACTGGATCGACCAGGCGTTCGCGGGGCATCTGCTCAGAGCCGATACACCGGCGTTGGGCGACGAGTTGGTGGAACGGGTGTTGCGTGGTGGCTATCCCGAGGCTGTTTCGAGGGTTTCTGCCAAGCGCCGGGTGACCTGGGCCAGGCAGTACACCGACGCGCTGATCCAGCGTGACGTGCGGGACGTGGCCGGTATCGACAAGCTGGAACAACTGCCGCGGTTTTTGAACGCCTTGGCGCAGACCGCAGGGCAGATGTGCAACTATTCGCAGCTGGCTGGGCAGGTGGGCTTGGATGGCAAAACGGCAGCCCGGTATGCCGGTGTCTTTGAGACCATGTACCTGCTCAAACGCGTCGATGTTTGGGCGCGCAACCGCCTGAGCCGCATAGTCAAGACGCCCAAATTGCAGTTTATTGACTCTGGCTTGCTGGCTGTACTGGTTAACCTGAGTTTTGAAGAAGTTCGCAAAGACCGCACCCGGTTCGGCCATGTGCTGGAGACTTTTGTTTTTGGCGAGTTACTCAAGCACGCCACCAGCGCAGAGGGCGACTACCAGTTGCTGTACTACCGTGATGCTGACAAGGTAGAGGTTGATATCGTGATCGAGAATGCTGCCGGACAACTGGTGGGGGTTGAAGTGAAGGCTTCGGCCACGGTCAAAGCCAGTGATTTGCGTGGTTTGCGAAAGCTGTCCGCCCTGGCGGGCGACCAATTCAAAATGGGCGTGCTGTTGTACGACGGCGCTGAGACGCTGCCCCTGGGCGATGGGATCTGGGCGGCACCGCTGTCGAGCTTATGGGGTACAGCGCCCGGCGGTGTTTGACGCCCGCTGGTCGCTGATGGTCAAGCCTCAAGCAACCCGGTTAAACCACAAAATAGATAACCCAGCGGAGGCGATCACCAGCAGGGCGGCGGCCAAGGCCAGCAGGCCGGAGATTTCGGTTTCTTTCTTTTCCACCGTCAGGCGAGTGCTGAGGGTCTCATAAACTTTTTTCAGCGTATCGGCGCTGCCGGCGTAAAAGTACTCAGCCTGGGTCTGCAGTGCGATTTTTTTCAGGGTGTCTTCGTCGAGCTTGACGCGCATTGACCAGCCCTCAAAGCCGATGGTCTCGCCGTTGACGGTGCCGATGCCCACGGTATAGACCTTAACCCCCCGGTCAGCCGCCAGTTTGGCTGCCTCCAGTGAATCCACGCCGGTGGTGCGCTGCCCGTCTGTTAGCAAAATGATAGCAGCCGAGCCATAGGAGCCGGGGGCTACAGGCACAAATGCCTTAGGTTCTGGTGGCGTGGCCTGGTCGATCGCCACGCCCTGCTGGCGTTGCCGCCCGCCCACCATGGCGTTCAGATCGATGCCGGCGTTGGGAAAAATGGTGGCCAGCGACATCACGATGCCGTTGCCAATAGCCGTGCCCCGCTGCATTTGAAAGCGGTCGATCGCCGACACCAGGTCCTCCCGGTTAACAGTAGGTACCTGCACCACCTGGGCCGAGCCTGCAAAGGCCACAATGCCCACCTTCACCTGGCGCGGCAGCTGAGCCAGAAAAGCCTTGGCCGCGTTTTGAGCCGCCACCAGTCGGTTCGGTTGCACGTCGGTGGCGCGCATGCTGCCCGACACGTCCATGGCCAGCATGATGGTCTCCTGCGTCATGGGCAGGCTGACCACGGCAAATGGCCGGGCGGCGGCCAGCAGCAGCAGGGTGATAGCGAGCAAGAGCAGCAGTGGCGGAATATGCCGGCGCAGCGTCAGGCCCGGCCCCATGGCGTCCTTGATGATGGACAGGCTGGCAAAGCGCAGCGTCAGCTTTTTGCGCCGGCGCAGCAGCCAAAAATACAAAGCCACGAGCAGCGGCACGGCCAGCAGCAGCCACAGCAGGTCGGGCCAAAAAAACGTCATGGGAAATTGATTGGGCAGGTTCATGCGGGCACAGCCTTCAAATGGGTGGGCAGGCGCTGGCCGCGCCGCTTGCGCAGTTCGGTGAAGCGCAGCAGGGCGTCCACCAGGTCATCTGCCGTGGATAACTCCAGCGCGTCGACGCCGCAGCGCGCCAGCGCCTGTCGTAGAAGCGTTTCGCGCTCCCGGGCCAGCTTGCTAAAGCGTTGGCGAAATCGGGCGTCGGAGGTGTCAATCAGCAGCTGCTCGCCGGTCTCTGCGTCGCGCATCGGCATGAGGCCGAGATCGGGTAAGTCGAGTTCCATGGGGTCAAACAGGCGCACCGCCACCACCTCATGGCGCTGGGCCAGCTGAGCCAGCGGTTGCTCCCAGCCCGGTTCGCTGATGAAATCCGACACCACAAACAAGGTAGACCGACGCCGCACCGTGGTGCCCGCGGCCTGCAGCAGATCTTGCAAACGGGTGGCACCGGCCTGGGCCGGCGGCCGGTGCTCAATGGCGTGCAGCAGCTGCAACACATGCTGCCGGCTGCTGCGCGCCGGCAGCACGGTGTCTACACCGCGGCCATACAGCAGCGCGCCCACCCGGTTGCCGTGACGCGTCAGCAGCCGCGCCAGAACCGCCACAAACTCGGCGGCGGTCTCGCGTTTGGCGGTTAAGCCAGAGCCGAAGTCGACTGAGGGGCTGAGGTCCAGCAGAAACCAGGCCGCCATTTCGCGGTCTTCGGTGAAGACGCGCACATGGGGCGTGTCGTGGCGGGCGGTAACGTTCCAGTCGATGTGGCGCACGTCGTCGTGGTGCTGGTACTCACGCAGGTCCGCCAGGTCCATGCCGGTGCCGCGCAGCAGGGTGCGGTAGTCGCCCTGCAGCAGGCCGTCGAGCCGGCGCAGCACAGTCCATTCAAGCCGGCGCAACAGCTGTTCGGCGCGACCACTGGCCGGAGTGCCCGGCCCGGTGGCAGGCGTCGGGCTTGCTGGCGCTGGGCTGCGTCTGGAAAAAGGCCACATAGGGTGCTTGCGCGCGGGAGGCTCAGTTTCGGGTCAAGTCGTGGTCGGCGCCGGGTGTTCCAGCGGCTTCGCCGGCGGGTTGATCTTGGCCATGATGCGCTGGATCAGGCCGTCAGCGCTCAGACCCTCGGCCAGCGCCTCGTAGGACAGCACCAGCCGGTGGCGCAGCACATCGGGCACCAGGTCGCCCATATCTTCGGGCAGGGCGTAGCTGCGCCCACGCAGCATGGCCAGCGCCCGGGCGCCTTCTACCAGGTTGATCGTGGCCCGCGGGCTGGCCCCATAGGTGATGAGGCGTGACAGGTCCTTCAGGTCGTGCAGCTCAGGTTTGCGCGTGGCTGCGACCAAGCGCACCGCGTACTGGATCAGTGACGGGTCGACATAGACCTGGCGGCAGGTCTGCTGCAGAGCGGCCAGTTGCTCGGTGGTGGCCACCGCCGTCACAGCCACCGGGGCGCCGGTGACACGCTGCACGATCACGAACTCTTCCTCCTCGGTCGGGTAGTCCACCAGCACTTTCATCATGAAGCGGTCAACCTGCGCTTCTGGCAGCGGGTAGGTGCCTTCGGTCTCGATCGGGTTTTGCGTGGCCATCACCAAAAAAGGCTCAGGCACGCGGTGGCTAACGCCGGCAATCGTCACCTGGCGCTCCTGCATCACCTCCAGCAGGGCACTTTGCACCTTGGCCGGCGCGCGGTTGATCTCGTCGGCCAGCAGCAGGTTGGTAAAAACGGGCCCCAGTGAGGTGCTGAACTCGCCAGTGCGCTGGTTGTAGATGCGCGTGCCCACCAGGTCGGCGGGCACCAGGTCGGGCGTGAACTGGATGCGTTTGAAATTCCCCTGCACCGTGTTGGCCAGCGTTTTGACCGTGAGTGTCTTGGCCAGACCCGGCACGCCTTCCACCAGCAGATGGCCCTGCGCCAGCATGGCGACCATGACACGCTCCAAAAAGCGGTCCTGCCCGACCACCACGCGTTTGACCTCGTACAGAATTTGTTCCATCAGCTGGGCGGTGTCGGGTTTGTCTGCGCTCATGTCAGGGGTCCTGTGTCAAAAAAAGGGGTTGGTGCGCACCGTGCAGCAAGCTCAGAACGGCGGTATGCCGAAAGCCGCGGCGGCGTTTTCAATGGGCACGGCAAAACCAATGCCGATAAAGGTGCGCATGCGGGTCGGGTTGAGGATGGCGGTGACGATGCCGAGCACCTCGCCGTCCATCGTGACCAGCGGCCCGCCCGAATTGCCCGGGTTGGCAGCAGCATCAAACTGGATCAGGTTGGCAATGTCCTGCCCGCCGTCGGGCGAGCGAAAGGTCCGCTTCAGACCCGACACCACACCCGCCGAGGCCGAGGGTCCAATACCAAACGGGAAACCCACCGCCAGCACCTGGTCGCCAGGCTGCAGGTCGGCCGTGGAGCGCATGGTGGCGGCGTGAAGGTCGTCCGGTATTTTGTCAGCTTGCAGCACGGCCAGATCGTTCTCGGGCTGGGTGCCAATGACCCTCGCGGTCGATTCCAGGCCGTCGGCAAACACCACCTTGATGGTGTGGGCGCCCTGGATCACATGCAGGTTGGTCAGGATCACACCCTTGTCGACGATCACCACACCAGTGCCCACACCCATGCCCTGGTCGTCGTCGTCGTCCTTGCCCCGGGTGTACGCCATCACACGCACCACCGATGGCAGCACCGCCTCGTAGGCCTTGGCCGCAGCGGATGGCAGTGTGGTGTTCTCCAGCGTCATCAGCACCGCAGCGTTGATGTCTTTCTGCGTCAGCACGCGCGGCCCGCGGGTCAGCAACAGGGTGATGCACACCGCCAAGGCCAATGCCATCAGGGCCATGGCCGACCACAGCAGGCGCGGGTCAGAGGGAGAGATGTTGCGAAGCGCTGCTAATGAAGACGCCAGAGCCACCCGGGGCGACCGGCGGCCAGGTGGTGGTGCGACCGCTGGGCGGTCGGGCGCCGCCGTCGGTGTTGGGCGCGATTGGCTGTAGAGAGCGGGCCGGCGCATCAAGTCCCCTTGTCCTCGTTGTTGTCTGACCTTGTGAGCGAAGGAACAACGGTAGCATGGTTCGCCCTTTTGTGCTGGGGCTTACAGCGCGTTGAGCGGAATCTTGGCGTAAGCGATGCCGTTGTCTTCCTTGGGGGGCATTTCGCCAGCACGGATATTGATCTGCACCGCCGGCAGGATCAGCACCGGCATCTCCAGTGTGGCGTCGCGGCGGGTCCGCATATCCACGAACTGCTGCTCGGTGATGCCGTCGTGCACATGGATGTTGTGGGCGCGCTGCTCAGCCACCGTGGTCTCGAAAGTCACCTCGCGCCCGTTGGGGGGATAGTCGTGGCACATAAACAGCCGGGTCTGGGGCGGCAGGCTCAGGATTTTGCGGGTCGACGCGTACAAGGTGTTGGCGTTGCCGCCCGGGAAATCGCAGCGGGCGGTGCCGACATCGGGCATGAACAGGGTGTCGCCCACGAAAACAGCGTCGCCAAACTGGTAGGCCACGCAGGCCGGCGTGTGGCCTGGCACGGCCAGCGCTTTGCCTGTCAGCCCGCCGACCTGGATCGCCTCATCCTCGGCAAACAGGTGGTCGAACTGCGAACCGTCGGCCTTGAAGCCGGGCTCCAGGTTGAAGATGCCCTTGAACACCTGCTGCACGGCGGTGATGCGATGGCCAATGGCGGTTTTGCCGCCGAGCTGCGCCTTGAGGTAGGGCGCGGCGGTCAGGTGGTCCGCATGGGCGTGGGTTTCAAGAATCCAGGCCACCTTGAGGTCGTTGGCGCGAACGTAGTCCACGACCTTGTCGGCCGAGGTGTGGCGCGTGCGGCCAGACTTGGGGTCGTAATCGAGCACCGAGTCGATGATGGCGCAGGCTGTGCCGTGCCCCTGGTGAACAACATAGGTGACGGTCCAGGTGGCTTTGTCAAAAATGCCGTGGACTTGGCAGGCGGTGTTGGGCGTGTTCATGGTGGCTTCCTTTCAATTTCAATTAAGTTATCGATAGTCTATTGACTAACAATATATTTGTCAATATAATATTTATCATGATGAAATCAATGCCGCTGCGCCCATTGGCGTTTCAAGCGAAACACGGGAGGACTCAATGAATTCGGAGATGTTGGAGCTGTCAGAGATGCAGGCCGCGGCCGGACAGGCTTGTCGGCTCATGAAGGTATTGGCGAATGCGGACCGCTTGATGATCCTGTGCCAACTCAGCCTGGGTGAAAAGCGGGTGGGCGAGCTGGAGGAAATGCTGGGCATCTTGCAGCCAACACTGTCGCAGCAGCTCACCGTGCTGCGCGATGAAGAGTTGGTCACAACGCGCCGCGAGGGCAAGGCGATTTACTACCAGCTCAGCAGCCCGCAGGCGCTGGCGGTGATGCAGGTTTTGTACGGACAGTTTTGTGGGAAAAAAGAGGAGTAAGCCATGACGATAGATTGGGCACATTTCACGCCATGGGCGTCTCTGGGCGGCGGCATTGTGCTGGGGCTTGCCGCCGCGATATTCATTCTTTTCAGCGGCCGCATTTTGGGCATCAGTGGCATTCTGGGCGGACTCATGTCACCCCGCATGGGCGATATCGGCTGGCGCCTCTCCTTCCTGCTGGGCATGGCGGCGTCGCCCCTGGCCTTTGCTTGGATCGCACCGACTGACTTTCTCGCCGCGCCGCGTATTGACGCCAGCTATGCCCTCATCGTGGCGGCTGGCCTGCTGGTGGGCCTGGGCACCCGCTATGGCTCCGGCTGCACCAGCGGCCACGGCGTTTGCGGCCTGTCCCGGCTGTCGCCCCGCTCACTGGTGGCCACCATGACCTTCATGAGTGCCGGGTTTGCCATCGTCTACGTGATTCGTCATCTGTTCTAAGGGTTTGTGTCATGCAAAGAATCAGTGAATTTGTGGTTGGCCTGCTGTTCGGCATGGGCCTGTTGCTGTCCGGTATGTCGGATCCTGGCAAGGTGCTGGGTTTTCTGGATCTCTTCGGCTCCTGGGACCCGTCCCTGGCCCTGGTGATGGGCGGGGCCATTTTGGTCGGTTTCTTCGCTTTTGCCGTGGCCAAGAAGCGAACCACCAGCTTTTTGGGCGGTGCGCTGCATCTGCCCAAGTCGAATCAGATCGACCGCCGGTTGGTCATCGGCGCGCTGCTCTTTGGCGCCGGCTGGGGCCTGGCTGGCTTTTGTCCGGGCCCGGCGGTGGTGTCCATGTTTTCCGGGCAGCCCAAGGCCGCTGTTTTTGTGGCGGCCATGGTCGCAGGAATGATCCTGTTCGAAGTTGCGGATCGCTTGATCCATCAGCCGCGGGCCAGACAGGCCACTGCGCGCTAAACCTCATCATCAGGAGCGTTTTCATGGACAACAAATTATTGACCCCCGTGCTGTCGGTGTCAGCCCAAATCTCGGTCGCCGACGTGCTGGTCATCGCCCAAGAGGGCTTCAAGTCGATCATCTGCAACCGGCCGGACGGCGAGGGTGCTGACCAGACCGGCTTCAAGGAGATTGAGCAGGCGGCGCAGGCGGCCGGCCTGCAGGCCCGTTACCTGCCAGCCGAGACCGGCAAGGTGACTGACGAACAGGGCGCGGCCTTCGGGCTATTGATGGACGAGCTGCCCAAGCCGGTGCTGGCCTATTGCCGCTCCGGCATGCGATCCACCACCATGTGGGCCCTGGACAATGCCGGCAAATTGCCCCTGCCCGAGATCATTGAGACCGCTGGCCGGGCCGGTTATGACCTCAATGCTTTGGTGCGCCGAATCATCAACGGTGGCAAGACCCCGGTTGAAGTGGCGGACGCCAGCCATGATGTGGTCATCATCGGCGGCGGTGCGGCGGGCATTGCGACCGCAGCCAGCCTGCTGGCGCGCAGCCCCAACCTGGATGTGGCCATCATTGACCCAGCCGACATCCACTATTACCAGCCGGGCTGGACCATGGTGGGCGCCGGCGTCTTTGATGCCGCGTTCACGGCCCGCACCATGGCCTCGCTGCTGCCGCATGGGGTGCACTGGATCAAGGCTGCGGTGGCGGCCTTCGAGCCCGAACGCAACGCGGTCATCCTGGATGGCTGCAGGGTGGTGAGCTACCAGCAGCTGGTGGTTTGCCCGGGCCTCAAGCTCGACTGGCAGGCCATTGATGGCTTGGCCGACACGCTGGGCCGCCATGGCGTGACCTCCAATTACCGCTACGACCTGGCCCCCTACACCTGGAAGCTGGTGCAAGCGCTGCGCGGCGGCCGGGCGCTGTTCACCCAGCCGCCCATGCCGATCAAGTGTGCCGGCGCGCCGCAGAAGGCGATGTACCTGAGCGCCGACCACTGGCGGCGAGAGGGCGTGCTGAACAACATCGACATTCAGTTCTGCAATGCCGGCGCGGTGCTGTTTGGTGTGGCCGACTACGTGCCGGCGCTGATGGAATACGTCAGGGCCTATGGCATTGGCCTGAACTTTGGCCGCACCCTGGTTGCTGTCGACGGCCCGGGTAAAAAGGCCACCTTCAGCCAAGTCCAGGCGGACGGCAGCAAGGCCCTGGTCACGCAAGACTTTGACATGATCCACGTAGTGCCGCCGCAAAAGGCGCCTGATTTCATCCGCGTGAGCCCCTTGGCCGACGCCGCTGGCTGGATTGACGTTGACCCGTCCAGCCTGCGACACAAGAAATACCCCAATATTTTTGCCCTGGGTGATGCTGGCAACATGAGCAACGCCAAGACGGCGGCGGCGGCGCGCAAGCAGGCGCCGGTGGTGGCCCACAACCTGCTGGCCCTGCGCGGCCAGGCCAAAGGCGAGGCTAGCTACGACGGCTATGGCTCCTGCCCGCTGACCGTGGAACGCGGCAAGATTGTCTTGGCCGAGTTCACTTACGGCGGCAAGCTCTCGCCGAGCTTCCCGAAATGGCTGATCGACGGCACCCGCCCCTCGGCGCTGGCCTGGTACCTCAAGGAGCGCGTGTTGCCCCCGCTGTACTGGGACGCCATGCTCAAGGGCCGTGAGTGGCTGGCCAAACCCGAGATGGTGGGTTGATGCTGCCATCTCTCCCGGTGCTGGACTGGGGGCGCCGCTACGACAGGACCACCCTGGTCAGCGACCTGGTGGCGGCGCTGATCGTCACCATCATGCTGATCCCGCAAAGCCTGGCCTATGCATTGCTGGCGGGCCTGCCGCCCGAGGTGGGCCTGTATGCCAGTGTGGCGCCGCTGCTCCTCTATGCCATTTTTGGCACCAGCCGAGTGCTGGCGGTAGGACCGGTGGCGGTGGTCTCGCTCATGACGGCAGCCGCTATTGGTGAGCATGCCGCTGCCGGGACCCCAGCGTACTGGGCGGTGGCCATCACACTGGCGTTTTTGTCGGGCGCGATGCTGTTGTTCATGGGGCTGCTGCGGCTGGGCTTTCTGGCCAATTTTTTAAGCCATCCGGTGATCTCCGGTTTTATCTCCGCCTCCGGTCTGCTGATCGCGGCCAGCCAGCTCAAAACCCTGATGGGCGTGAAGGCCGAGGGCCACAATGTCATCGAGCTGGTCTACGCCCTGATTTTGCAAGCGCCCCACACCCACTGGCTCACGCTGGGCGTAGGGGTGCTGGCCACGGCCTTCCTGTTTTGGGTGCGCAAAGGGCTCAAGCCGTTGCTGATCAAGCTGGGTCTGACCGTCCGACTGGCCGATGCGCTGGCCAAAGCCGGCCCGGTGGCCGCGATTGTTGTCACAGCCGTGCTGGCCTGGGCGCTGGACTGGAAAGGCCAGGGCATGAAGATCGTGGGCACCGTGCCCCAGGGCCTGCCGCCGCTGACTCTGCCGCTATGGGACCTGGCACTCTGGCAAGCGCTGGCGGTGCCGGCCCTGCTGATCAGTGTGGTGGGCTTTGTGGAGTCGGTGTCTGTGGGGCAAACCTTGGCCGCCAAACGGCGTCAGCGGATCGAGCCTAATCAGGAGCTGGTGGCCCTGGGCGCCAGCAACCTGTCGGCGGCTTTCACGGGCGGTTTCCCGGTGACCGGTGGTTTTGCACGCTCGGTGGTGAACTTTGACGCCGGGGCCCAGACCCCCGCAGCCGGCGTTTACACCGCCGTCGGGATCACGCTGGCTTCGCTCTTTCTGACACCCGCCTTGTACTACCTGCCCCAGGCCACGCTGGCGGCCACCATCATCGTGGCGGTTTTGTCGCTGGTGGACCTGGGCATCCTCAAGCGCACCTGGGCCTACTCCAGGACCGATTTCGTGGCCGTGCTGTCGACCCTGCTGATGACGCTGGCGCAGGGGGTCGAGGTGGGGCTTGTGGTGGGCGTGGCCGTGTCGCTGGGCTTGTTCCTGTACCGCACCAGCAGGCCACACATGGCTGAGGTGGGCCTGGTGCCGGGCACCGAGCACTTTCGCAACGTGTTGCGGCACCAGGTTGGCACCAGTGCCAAGGTGGTCGGCCTGCGCGTGGACGAGAGCCTGTACTTCGCCAACGCCCGTGCCCTGGAAGACTGGGTCAATGACGTGGTGGCCGAGCACCCGCAGGCCCGGCACATCGTGCTGCAATGCTCCGCTGTCAATGCCATTGACGCCAGTGCGCTAGAGAGTCTGGAGGCCATCGACCGGCGCCTGCGTGACGCGGGCATGGCTTTTCACCTGAGCGAGGTGAAAGGACCGGTGATGGACCGGCTCAAGGGCACCCACTTTCTCCGTGAGCTTAGTGGACAGGTGTTTCTGAGTCACTACCAGGCCGTTCATGAACTTGCCCCCGAGATCGCTCAGGCACCGTGAATCAGCCCCAACCGCGCTAATGGTTGGTTGTGATGGACGTCGCCGGTTCGTCTGCGGGACGGCGCAGCATGGCCAGCGCCAGCAGGCCCGATGCCAGCATCAGGAACAGGCTGACGGCGTTCAGCACCGGTGTGGCGCCTTCTCGCATCCGGCCATACATGGTCACAGTGAGCGGCGCGTCAGAGCCCACCAGCATCAAGGTGGTGTTGAAATTCTCGAACGACATCAGGAACGAAATGGCCGCCGCCCCAAGCAGCGCCGGGCGCAGGTAGGGCAAGGTGATGGTCATGAACACGGCTGCACGTGTGGCGCCGAGGTTGTAGGCGGCGTCTTCCAGCGTCAGGTCAAAGCGTTTGAGCCTCGCCATGATGGTCAGCGTGGCCACCGAGATGATGAATGACAGCTGCCCCATCACCACCAGAGGTAGGCCGGGGCGTAAAAATTCAATCTCCAGCCCCAGCAGGTCGTCGGCCAGGTTGGCAATGCGGCTGGCGAAGGCCAGAATCGAGATGCCCAAAATCACACCCGGGATCACCAGCGGCGCCAGCATCAAAAGCGACAAGGCCGTTTTGCCGCGGAACTGCGTGCGTTCAATCAAAAAAGCGTTGGCGGTGCCGATCAGCACGGCCAGTACCGTCACCCACATTGCCACCACGGTGCTGGTCCAAAGGCTGCCCAACAAAGCGCGGTCGGCAAACAGGCCGCGCCGGCCGGTGCCGGCATTGCCCAGGAACCAGTCCAGCGTGAAGCCGCGCCAAGGCGGTGCCGGGTAGGCGGCGTTGTTGAAGGCAAACACCGCCACGATCAGCAGCGGCAAAAACAAAAAGGTGAAAAACGCCAGGGCGTAGGCGACGGTGCTCAAGCGCAGCCAGGTAGGGCGGTGCAGCGAGGGGATCATGCGCGTTGCATCACTTCGCCAAATTTTTGGCCACTCAGCTTGAGCCCGACCCAGACAATGGCCGTGGACAGCCCCAGCAGCAGAAAGCCGAAGGCCGCCCCCTGCTCCCAATTAAAGCGGGTGATGAACTGGGTGTAAATTTGCTCGGTGAACCACTGCGAGCTCTTGCCGCCCAGCAGCGTGGGTGTCAGGTAATTGCCCAGCGTCAGCATGAACACCACAATGCAGCCAGCCACGATGCCGGGCGCTGCGTGCGGAATGATGATCTGGCGCAAAATCGACCAGCCATTGCCGCCGAGGTCGTAGGCGGCCTCGACCAGCGCGTCGTCCAGGCTTTCCAGTGCGCTGATCAGTGGCACCACCATGAACAGCATCGAGGTGTAGACCAGCCCGACCACAATGGTGGCGTCGTGGTAAAGCAGTTCCACCGGCGCCGGCGTAAGCCCTAGGCTGACCATCAGGCCCGGCAGCACGCCAGATTCGCGCAGCAGGATCATCCAGCCCAGGGCCCGCACCGTCTCACTGACCCAGAAGGGGATCAGGCACAGCACAAACATCGTGGCGCGAATGCGGCCGCGTGCGATTTTGGCGATCGTCCAGGCCAGCGGTGCGCACAAAGGTGTGCCAGTAGAGAGGCTCTTCAACAAAGGTCTGGTACTGCGCCAGGCTGGCCTCATAGACGCGGGGCGCAACCCGAACCCGCAGCGACAAAATGCCCAGCTCCAGGTGTGGCAGCACAATCAGCCCGAAAAGCCACAGCGCTGCTGGCGCCAGCAACAGCAAGAACAGCAAGCGGGCGTGCGGCAGCTGGCTGCCCGTGCCCTCAGCCGCCATGGGCGGCACCAAAACACACGGCGCGTTGCGGGTCGAATGAAAAGTACACCGACTCTCCAACCGCCATGTCGGCCAACTGGCCGGTTTGCGGCAGCGCGATGCGGAACTCGGTTCGGGAGGCGGTTTCGCGCACCAGTACTGCCGAGTTCGCGCCGTCAAACAGCAGGCTCTCCACCTGCCCTTGGTATGGCGGCTGGCCGGCGCTGCCCAAGCCAAGTTCATGGCGTGCCAAACGCACTGCTTCGGGGCGCACGAAAGCCTGCACCACGTCGCCCGCCCGCAGCTGGCCCATGGCCTTGGCGCTAAGGGTCAAACCGGCGCTGCTGGTGAGGGTGACTTCAGTGCCGTTCACCTGCTGAGCCCGGCCGCTGATGGCGTTGGTGGCGCCCACAAAGCCGGCCACAAACGGGGTTTGTGGCGCGTAGTACAGCGACTGCGGCGTGCCGACCTGCTCAAACCTGCCCGCGTTCATCACCGCCACATGGTCCGACAGCACCAGGGCCTCGGACTGGTCATGGGTGATGTAGACAAAAGTGGTGCCAAAGGCCGCCTGCAACTGTTTGAGCTCGATCTTCATGTGCTCACGCAGCTTCAGGTCCAGCGCGCCAAGCGGCTCGTCCAGCAGCAACAGGGTGGGTTCGAGCACCAGGCTGCGCGCTATCGCCACCCGTTGCTTTTGGCCACCAGAGAGCTGGTCAATGCGCTTGTTCTGGGCACCTGCCAGGCTGACCCGCTCCAGCATGTCGCCGACGCGGCGGACCG
>RFWA01000310.1 GCA_009922295.1 Betaproteobacteria bacterium | reverse complement strand
CAGCTCGCGGCGGCCCCACAGCACCGCATAGTGCGGGCCGAACACCTTGTAAAAACTGAAGACATACAGGTCGGCGCCGCTGGCCTGCACATCCACCAGCCGGTGCGGCGCATAGGCCACGGCATCGACGCACAGGCGCCCACCCACGGCGTGCACACGCGCCGCCACCTCGGCCACGGGGTTGACCGTGCCGAGGATGTTGGAGGCATGGGTCATGGCCACCCAGACCACGCGCGGCGACAGCAGCCGCTCCAAGTCGGGCAACTCCAGCTTGAGCGTGGCGGGGTTGACGTTCCAGAACTTGAGCACCGCGCCAGCCGCCTGCAGCCGGGCCCAGCCGCCGATGTTCGCCTCGTGGTCGCTGTTGGTGACGATGATCTCGTCGCCGGGCCGGATGCCGGGCAGCAAGGCGCTGGTCAGCTGGAACATCAGCGCCGTGGTGGCGCCGCCCATCACCACCTCGTCATCGTGGGCGGCGTTGATCAGTGTGGCGACCGAGCGGCGCGCGGCCAGCACGCGGGCGCCCGCATCCTGCGACTGGCTGTAGCTGGCGCCGAGCTGCACGCTGCTGGTGAGCAGGTAGTCGCGCACCCGGTCCGCCACACGGCGCAGCACCAGGGAGCCGCCGGCGTTGTCGAGGTAGACGCCCTCGCCCTGAAGGGCCGGAAATTCGGCGCGGATGTGGTCGAGGTTCAAGTCGACCGGGGTCAGGCTTGGGCTAGGGTTTTGAGGTGTGGTGGATGGCGTCATAGCCTCCACGATACCAAACCGGATCGGACCGGATCCAGTGGTAACGCAATTCGCAACGGCATGGTCAACTTAGGGCAACCATGTCGTCGAAACTGCAAAGCCGCGTCTTGTGACCCCTGGTGACAATGGCTCAATCCCCGGCCCCTGATCAATGATGGTTGCACTCGCTGCAGTGGTGTCTTCCATGATTGCGCGCAAACCTCGTGCAAGATAGGGTGAACTGGCGCGAGAAGTCTTGATCTCGATGGCATGCAACGCGCCTTGGCGCTCCAGGAGCAAATCCGCTTCAGCGCCAGCAGCCGTTCGCCAGAAGTGGGGGACACTGTGGGGGTAGGCGACCGCTTCGCGTCGCAGGATGTCTTCCACCACAAAGGTCTCCCAACTTGCACCCCTCACCGGGTGGCTATCCAGAACTTCTTGTGAGTCAATGTTGAGAAGGTGATGCAGTAGCCCGGTGTCACGCAAGTACAGCTTAGGCGCTTTGACCAGACGCTTGCCCACATTGCGGAAGTACGGCGGCAAACGCCGAACCAAGAAGCTCTGCTCCAGAATGTCTACATAGCGCGTCACGGTAGGTTGTGAGATGCCCAGCGCAGCTGCAAACTGACTCAAGTTAGACAGTCCGCCTTGGGCATGGGCCAGCATGGTGAGGAGCTTGCGCATCTGGATGGGGTCAGCACCCACGCCCATGACGGGCAAGTCCCGCTCGACGTAGGTGCGCAAATAGGCTTCCCACCAATCCCTAAAATTTCCCGCGTTCTGGGCAGCGCCCAGTGCATCCGGAAATCCCCCTGCCAGCCAGTTGTGACGGTAGTCAGCCAAGGCATGCTCGCCAGTGCTGGTTTCCTGCACCGTTAGTGCGGAGAGCTCCAAAATTCCAACCCGCCCTGCCAAGCTTTCTGCCACTTGGCGAACCAGCGTTGGTTGCGAAGAGCCCAAGATGATGAAGCGTCCCATGCGTTGACGGTCTGCATCGATTGCCCCACGCAGTGCATCAAAGAGCACAGGCAGGCGCTGCGCTTCATCCAGGATCAGTCCATCGGCATTGGCGCGCGCATCCAATTGAAACCTTGGATCCTCCGCAAACAGTCCATGGGTGCCAGGGTCTTCCAAGTCCAGATACGCATAGTCTGCAAAGGTCTGGCGCGCCAGCGTGGTCTTTCCGACCTGGCGAGCGCCAAGTATGAGAACTGCGGGGAACTGCTGCGCGAGGTGTTTGAGCCTAGTTGCGACAAGTCTTGTGTACATAACTTGTAAATTTAAAATTATAGTTTTATTTTGCAAGTAATAAAGCCGCAGTAAGGTCACATGCAGGACCTGTCGAAACGGGGCACGTGAGCAATGGATTCGGTGTCGGGGCCCACATTCAGCACGTCCGACCGTAGGCTGGGGCATTTTTTATGACCATTTTTGCTCACCTACACGTGTGACTTCGTGTTGCCGGCATGCTTCGATGATCTGCTTGCTGCACAATCCCGAATCATGAATGCAACCGCCCCCCGCCCCACCCCCGCCAGCAGCTACGCGCCGCTACAAAACGACACCTTCATCCGCGCCTGCCTGCGCCAAGCCACCGAGCACACGCCGGTCTGGCTGATGCGACAGGCCGGGCGCTACCTACCAGAATACCGCGCCACCCGTGCTTTGGCCGGCAGCTTCATGGGGCTGGCCACCAACACCGACTACGCCACCGAGGTCACGCTGCAGCCCCTGGAGCGCTATCCGCTCGACGCTGCCATTTTGTTCAGCGACATCCTGACCGTGCCCGACGCCATGGGGCTGGGCCTGTCGTTTGCCCTGGGGGAAGGGCCGAAATTCGCCCACCCGGTGCGCGACGAGGCTGCGGTGGCCCAGTTGGCCGTTCCTGACATGGACAAGCTCCGCTATGTGTTTGACGCCGTCACCTCCATCCGCCGCGCGCTCAATGGCCGGGTGCCGCTGATCGGCTTTTCGGGCAGCCCCTGGACGCTGGCCTGCTACATGGTTGAAGGCGCCGGCTCCGACGACTACCGGCTGGTCAAGACCATGATGTACAGCCGCCCCGACCTGATGCACCGCATGCTGCAGATCAACGCCGACGCGGTGGCCGCTTACCTGAACGCGCAGATCGAGGCCGGCGCCCAGGCGGTGATGATTTTTGACAGCTGGGGCGGCGTGCTGGCCGACGGCGCGTTTCAGCAGTTCAGCCTGGCCTATACGGCTCGGGTACTGGCGCAGCTCAAGCGCAGCCACGATGGCGTGACCATCCCGCGCATTGTGTTCACCAAGGGTGGCGGCTTGTGGCTGCAGCAGATGGCCGAGCTGGACTGCGAGGTGCTGGGGCTTGACTGGACAGTGAACCTGGCCCAGGCACGGGCACTGGTGGGCCACAGCAAGGCGCTGCAAGGCAATATCGACCCCAATGTGCTGTTTGCCAACCCAACCCAGATCACCGATCAGGTTAGGCAGGTGCTGGACAGCTTTGGCGCGCCGCATGCGGGTGCTGGCCAAGGCCCCACGCACATCTTTAATCTCGGGCACGGCATCAGCCAGCACACGCCGCCAGACCATGTGGCGGCGCTGGTGGCGGCGGTGCACAGCCATTCGCGCAACTTGCGGTCAGGGCGATGACGGATGCAATTGGCTAGCATGTTTTTAGCCTGATCAAGCCACTATCGGCGTGACTTATGCACAAATTTTTTGCTGCGCTTCGAAACTGCTCCAAAATCAGGCCGGACTCGCTATAAAACCCATAGCGATCGTAAGCTATTGATTCATATAGCTTTTTACTTTTGCTTTTTTTCTGTGCATTTCAAGCAAAGCCTTGATTTTCAAGGCTTCA
>RFWA01000309.1 GCA_009922295.1 Betaproteobacteria bacterium | reverse complement strand
TCCGAGGTCCGCGCAGATGGGTCACGTCGCACCAGTCGGTACGACATTGACCTGACCAAGTGTATTTTTTGTGGCTTCTGCGAAGAGAGCTGCCCCGTCGACTCGATTGTTGAAACCCATATTCTGGAATACCACGGTGAAAAGAGAGGCGACCTGTACTTCACCAAGGAGATGCTCCTGGCCGTAGGTGACCGCTACGAAGGCGAGATTGCAGCAGCCAAGGCGGCCGACGCCAAGTACCGCTGATCGGCTGTACGAAAGAAAACCAAGCCATGGATGTCAAAACAGCTTTCTTTTATGCGTTCTCGGCGGTGCTGCTGTTTGCAGCATTCCGGGTGATTACCGCTCGTAACCCGGTGCATGCGGCCCTTTTTCTGGTTCTGTCGTTTTTCCAGGCAGCGATGATCTGGATGCTGCTTAAAGCGGAATTTCTGGCCATTACCCTGGTACTGGTTTATGTCGGCGCGGTCATGGTGCTGTTCTTGTTCGTGGTGATGATGATGGACATCAATGGCGAGAGCATTCGCCAAGGCTTCTGGAAGCATTTCCCCCTGGCCGCCGTGGTGGGCGTGTTGATTGCGCTTGAAATGGCTGCCGTGCTCATGGGCGGTTTTCGCGTCAGCGAGGAGCCCCAGGTGGCAGCGGTGCCGGGCCAAGCGGTGGCGCAATTGTCCAACACCCGAGAGTTGGGCAAGGTGCTCTACACCGAATACGTGTACCCGCTTGAAATTGCTGCGGCGATTTTGCTGGTAGCGATGATTGCGGCCATTGCGCTCACGCTGCGGCAGCGCAAGGACAGCAAATTCGTCAGTCCTTCAGACCAAGTGCGGGTCAAGTCCCGTGACCGGCTTACCGTGCTGAGTATGCAGGCCACACAGGCTGCACTGCCGCAAACCGATGACAGTACACCCACATCGGGGAGCAAATCATGAGCCTGACCCTCGGACACTTCCTGTCGCTTGGTGCGATTCTTTTTGCCCTGTCGGTGATCGGCATTTTCTTGAACCGAAAAAACCTGATCGTCTTGCTTATGGCGATTGAGCTCATGCTGCTGGCGGTTAACACCAATTTTGTGGCTTTTTCCCATTACCTGGGTGACATGCACGGTCAGATTTTCGTGTTCTTCATCTTGACGGTGGCAGCGGCTGAGTCGGCCATCGGCCTGGCTATTTTGGTGCTGCTGTTCCGTAACAAGTCCAGCATCAATGTGGACGAACTCAACACGCTCAAGGGTTAACAGCAATGAGTCAAACCCTGAATGCCTCAACCTTGCTGGCGGTGCCCATGGCGCCGCTGGTGGGCGCTATCCTTGCCGGCGTCCTTGGAACCCAATTTGGCGGTAACTGGATCGGTCGGCGCATGTCGCATTCGCTGACCATTCTGGGGGTGTTGCTGTCCTTTGTTTTGTCTGCCATGACGCTGGTCAGTGTGGCATTTGATGGCGCGCGATTCAATGAGACGCTCTACACCTGGATGGTGGTCGGCGGCTTGAAGATGGAAATCGGCTTCCTGGTCGATGGACTGACCGCCATGATGATGTGCGTGGTCACCTTTGTTTCGCTGATGGTGCACCTGTACACCGTGGGCTACATGGAAGAGGACGAGGGCTACAACCGCTTTTTTGCCTATATCTCTTTGTTCACCTTTGCCATGCTGATGCTGGTCATGAGCAACAACCTGTTGCAGCTGTTCTTTGGGTGGGAAGCGGTTGGCTTGGTTTCTTACCTCTTGATCGGTTTCTGGTTCAATAAACCGACGGCCATCTTTGCCAATATGAAGGCCTTTCTAGTTAACCGTGTGGGTGACTTTGGCTTCATCCTTGGCATCGGCCTGATCGTGGCCTACGCCGGCTCACTGAATTACGCTGAAGTGTTCGCCAAATCCGGTGAGTTGGCCAAGATCGGCTTTCCGGGCACCGAATGGTTGTTGGTGACGGTGATCTGCATCTGCCTTTTCATCGGTGCTATGGGTAAGTCAGCACAGTTCCCCTTGCATGTTTGGTTGCCCGACTCCATGGAGGGTCCAACCCCCATCTCGGCCCTGATTCATGCGGCAACCATGGTCACTGCAGGCATCTTCATGGTGGCGCGCATGTCGCCGCTTTTTGAGCTCAGCGACACGGCCTTGAACTTCGTGATGGTGATTGGTGCCATCACCGCCCTGTTCATGGGTTTCATGGGCATCATCCAGAACGACATCAAACGCGTCGTGGCTTATTCCACCCTGTCTCAACTGGGCTATATGACGGTGGCACTCGGTGCCTCCGCCTATTCTGTGGCCGTTTTCCACCTGATGACGCACGCCTTCTTCAAGGCGCTGTTGTTTCTGGCGGCCGGCTCGGTCATCATGGGCGTGCACCACAATCAAGACATCCGCTGGATGGGCGGGCTACGCAAGTACATGCCCATCACATGGATCACGGCCTTGCTGGGCTCGCTGGCCCTGATAGGCACGCCTTTGTTTTCGGGCTTTTACTCGAAAGACGAGATCATCATGGCGATTCACGCCAGTACTTTGCCAGGCGCCGGGTTCGCTTATTTCGCAGTGCTCGCGGGCGTGTTCATCACAGCCTTTTACTCGTTTAGGATGTATTTCCTGGTGTTCCATGGCAAGCCGCGTTTTGACCAGAACCCAGATGCGCATCATGACGCCCATGATGCTCATGACGACAAAGGCCACCATGATGATGGGCACGGACACGGGCACCACGCAGCCCAAGCCCATTCGCCGCACGAGTCGCCTTGGGTCGTCACGCTGCCACTGGTCCTGCTGGCCATTCCCTCTGTGCTGATTGGATTCATCACGATACAACCCATGTTGTTTGGCGACTTCTTCAAGGATGCGATTTTTGTCAATCTTGAGTTGCATAAGGCGATGGATGCCTTGCGCGAAGAGTTTCATGGCCCGTTGCAATTGGCGCTGCATGGCCTGAGTGCTGCGCCATTCTGGCTGGCGCTGGCTGGTGTTGCCAGTGCCTATTACCTGTACATGGTAAATCCAGCCTTGCCGGCTGCGATCAAGGCGCGGGTGCAACCGCTGTACACCCTGCTTGAGAATAAATACTACATGGACTGGTTCAATGAGAATGTTCTGGCGCGGGGCGCACGCGCCCTGGGCACGGGTCTGTGGAAGGGCGGGGACCAGGCGGTGATTGACGGTATGTTGGTCAATGGTGCCTGGAAACTGGTCGCCTGGGTCTCCAGCCTGACGCGACGGGCGCAAACGGGTTACTTGTATCACTACGCCCTGGCCATGATTCTTGGTGTTTTTGTGCTCATGACGTATTTCGTCTGGCTCAAGTAGGAGAACAATAAAAATGGGTTTGCTGAGCCTGGCTATCTGGACGCCGATTGTTTTTGGTGTGGTGCTGCTTGCACTTGGCCGCGACGAGCAGGCGCCCATGGTGCGCTGGGTTGCGCTGGCTGGCGCGCTGGTCAGCTTTCTTGTGACTCTGCCCCTCTATGAGAGCTTCAAACTGGGCACAGCCGCCATGCAGTTTGTGGAGCAAGCGCCTTGGATCGCCCGCTTCAATGTCAATTACCACCTTGGTCTGGACGGTATTTCGCTCTGG
>RFWA01000308.1 GCA_009922295.1 Betaproteobacteria bacterium | reverse complement strand
CAACCTTCCAGAAATTTATTCAGTACACCTAGCCCCAGCGCGGCGTAGACGGTGCCAGCCAACTGGCCCACGCCACCCAGCACCACCACCATGAAAGAATCGACGATATAGCCTTGGCCAAGGTCGGGGCCGACATTGCCGACTTGGCTCAAGGCGCACCCAGCCAGCCCGGCGATGCCCGAGCCCAGCGCAAAGGCGTAGGTGTCGATGCGTGCGGTGTTGACCCCCATGCAGGCGGCAATCGGCCGGTTTTGCGTGACACCACGCACAAACAGCCCCAAGCGCGTGCGTCCGATCAGCACGGCCACGCCCAGCAACACACAGGTCGCAAAGGCCACAATCACCAGCCGGTTGTAAGGTAAAGACAGGTTACCGAGTACCTGGACGCCGCCACTCATCCAGGACGGGTTTTCCACGCCCACATTCTGCGCACCAAACACACTGCGTACCAGCTGCATCAACATCAGGCTGATGCCCCAGGTGGCCAGCAGCGTCTCCAGCGGCCGACCATAAAGGAAGCGGATGACACCACGCTCCAGCGCCGCCCCCATCAGCGCGGATGCAGAGAATGCCACGGGCACTGCGGCCAGCAGGTACCAGTCAAAGGCGCCAGGCGCGTACTTTTGAAACAGACCCTGAACCACATAAGTGGCATAGGCCCCAATCATCATCAGCTCGCCGTGCGCCATGTTGATCACGCCCATCAGGCCATAGGTAATGGCAAGACCCAGCGCCACGAGCAACAGGATGGACCCCAGACTGATGCCGCTGAACAGGGCGCCCAAGCGGTCGCCCCAAGCCAACGCGGCTTCCACCTCGCGCAAACTGCTGCGCAGGGCGGCCTTCACTTCGGGCTCCGTCTCATTTTGCAAACGCTCAATCAGCACCGTCTTGGTGTTGGCCTGTCGGCTGGCAGCCAAGAGCCCGGCGGCCTCGAGTCGGCGGGCCTGGTCTGGGCTGTTTAGCAAGGCTGCGGCTCGTACAAGACCGAGCTCAGCTTTGATTTGGGCATCTTGTTCGGCGGCGTAGGCTTTTTCGATCAGAGGCAGCTTGCTGTCGTCTGCGTCGCTTTGCATTTGTTTGATGGCCGCACGACGCACTTTGGCATCCGGAGAAAATAACTTGAGCGCTGCTAGCGCTGAATCCAGTTCGCCACGGAGGCGGTTGTTCAACATCAGGTCTTCAAGGCCGTCGGGCAATGCCAGCGCAGCGCCTGAGACCGGGTCAAAGGCCTTGCCATCGCGAACGATCACAACCTGCTCGCCCGCTACTTTGACGGCTTCGTCGGCAATGGCTTGAAAGAATGCGGCAGTTTTTTCATCCGCCGAAGCGACAGCCTTGTTCAAAGCCTCAATGCGTGCTTCAGACTCTCCAAATGCAATACCCTTCACTTCCACGGCTGTCAAGGCACGTGCTTGAACAGCAATGAAGAACAATGCGATTGAAAGAAGGGCGCGGATCGACATGACAACTTTAGGGGCGGGCAATTAGGCCCTAGGTAATGGCCCCAAGTCACACGACTTGGGGCGTATCCCAACGCTTCAGGTCGGGATACTGTGTTGCCTTACTTCTTGGCGGGTTCGTCAGGCTTCTTGTCGTTGCCTTCGATATACGGGCTCCAGGGCTTGGCCTTGACCGGGCCAGGCGTTTTCCAGACCACGTTGAACTGGCCGTCGGCCTTGACTTCGCCGATGAAGACCGACTTGTGCAAATGGTGATTCTTCTCGTCCATCTTGCTCACGATGCCACTGGGCGCTTTGAAGGTCTGACCAGCCATGGCGGCGATGACCTTGTCGACCTCTGTCGACTTGGCTTTTTCCACCGCTTGTTTCCACATGTTGATGCCGATGTAAGTGGCTTCCATGGGGTCATTGGTTAATGGCTTGTCCTTGTGACCAGCGATGTTCTTGGCCTTGGCATAGGCGCCCCATTTTTTGATGAACTCGTCATTGCTCGGATTCTTGATGGACTGGAAGTAGTTCCAAGCGGCCAGATGGCCCACCAGCGGCTTGGTGTCCACGCCACGCAGCTCTTCTTCACCGACCGAGAAAGCCACCACGGGCACGTCTTTGGCCTTCAGGCCGGCGTTGCCCAGTTCCTTGTAGAAAGGCACATTGGAGTCACCGTTGATGGTCGAGACCACAGCTGTCTTGCCGCCGGCAGAAAACTTCTTGACGTCAGCCACAATGGTCTGGTAGTCCGAGTGGCCAAAGGGGGTGTACTTCTCGTCGATATCGGTGTCTTTCACGCCCTTGGACTTGAGGTAGGCGCGCAGGATCTTGTTGGTGGTGCGGGGATAAACATAGTCGGTACCCAGCAGCACCCAGCGCTTGGCGCCGCCACCGTCTTTGCTCATCAGGTAGTCCACTGCAGGTATGGCCTGCTGGTTGGGCGCTGCGCCGGTATAAAACACATTCTTGGACAGCTCTTCACCTTCGTACTGCACCGGGTAGAACAACAGGCCGTTGAGTTCCTCAACCACCGGCAGTACCGATTTGCGGGACACCGAGGTCCAGCAACCAAAGATCACATCGACCTTGTCTTGCGTCAGCAGTTGCTTGGTCTTCTCGGCAAACAGCGGCCAGTTAGAGGCTGGGTCCACCACCACAGCCTCGAGCTTCTTGCCGAGCAGCCCGCCCTTGGCGTTGATCTCGTCAATGGCCATCAGCACGGTGTCTTTCAACACGGTTTCTGAAATGGCCATCGTGCCCGAGAGGCTGTGCAGAATGCCGACCTTGATGGTGTCGGCGGCAAATGCTGGCAGGGCCGACAGGCCTGACAGCGCGACGGCAGCGGTAAGCGCCTTGAGGGTAAAACGACGTTGCATAGTGTGCTTCTCCAGGAGTTGACATAGTGTGCTTCTCCAGGAGTTGAAAAACCAGGTCGTCGCGTCTGGGTTGACAACTTGCCAAACCCTGGATGCGACGATGGTTTGACTTTAGACAGAGGCACCGTTTTAGGGAATACGCCGGGTGGCGTATGAACCGATCGCAACGCAGCCGCCGGGGGCGGCCAGGGTCAGTCTGGCAAATCGATCACTGACGCCAAACTCAAACCAGTCGGTGCCTGGTAATCGGCCAACAGCCAGGCTCGCTCTGGGTCAGTGGCTGCCCCTTGCAGCAGGCCCAGCACAAACCGGATGGATGGCTGATCCAGCGCGGCAAACGGGTCGTCGAGCAGCGTGAGTGCAGCACCTGCGCAAAAGGCTGCTACCAGCCAGACCTTGCGCTTTGAACCCGTGGACAACATGTACATGGGCTTCTGCCAATGCGGCTCCAAGCCCAATCCATTGATCAGCGGAGGTAAACCCGCATGGTCAAAATCGGGGCGACGCGCAGACAGCTCGGCCAGGTAGGCCTCTGGCGTAACCTGGTCCAGGCCACTGACTTGGTGATCCACCCGAAACACCTGCGATCGGTAGGCAAAGGGCTGCTCACTCAGGCTGACGCCCCTGAGCCACAGGGCCCCGGTATCACTGGGCAAGTCACCGGCCAGCAGTCGCAACAGCGTGGTTTTGCCACTGCCGTCGCCGCCCCGGATCAGGCTCAAGCCCGGTGGCAATTCCAACGACAGCGCT
>RFWA01000307.1 GCA_009922295.1 Betaproteobacteria bacterium | reverse complement strand
GCCCGGCCATCGAGGCGCTGGTGGTGTACAACAGCAACCCCGTGGCGGTGGCGCCCGACTCTAGCCGGGTGGTTCAGGGCTTTGCCCGCGAGGACCTTTTTACCGTGGTGCTGGAGCATTTTCAGACCGACACCGCCGACTATGCCGACTACCTGCTGCCCGCCACCACCCAGCTGGAGCACTGGGACGTGCACGCCGGCTACGGCCACACAGACGCGCTGCTGAACCGGCCCGCCATTGAGCCACTGGGCCAGGCCCGCACCAACACCCAGATTTTTCGGGAGCTGGCGCAGCGCATGGGCTTCACCGAGCCCGAATTTACCGAGAACGACCAGACGCTGTGCCGGCTGGCCTATGGCAACGCGGTGGACTTTGAGGCCCTGCTGGCGCATGGCTTCGCCTCGGTAACGCAGGTAGCAGCGCCGTTCGCGCAGGGGCAGTTCCCCACGCCCTCGGGCAAGTGCGAGTTTTTCAGTGCCCGACTGGCGGCGCAGGGGCTGGACGGCCTGCCCGACTACCTACCCAATTACGAGACACCGGGCACGTCCACCCAGTACCCGCTGGCGATGATCTCGCCGCCCGCGAGAAATTTTCTGAATTCGAGCTTTGTCAACGTGCAGAGCCTGCGCGACATCGAGGGCGAGCCGCTGCTGGAGATGCACGCCGCTGATGCGGCCTCGCGGCACCTGGCCGATGGCGCCACGGTGCGGGTCTTTAACCAGCGCGGGGCGCACCAGTGTCGACTGGTGGTGTCAGCCCGGGCCCGGCCCGGCGTGGTGCATGGCCTGGGTGTTTGGTGGCGCAAATTCGGGCTGGATGGCACCAATGTGAACCAACTCACCAGCCAGCAGCTGACCGACTTGGGACGCGCGCCGACGTTTTACGATTGCCTGGTGGAGGTGACAAGACTGTCATAAATCTGCAAGAAAATTGCGGCCCATGAGCAAACCACTTGGTGTATCCGGCTTCAATTTGCCATGGCTGGCACGCCAATCTGCTGCCGGAATCACCATCGGCTTGAGCGCAGTCATTTACGCTATCTCCTACGGAGCCATGCTGTTTTCGGGGCCGTTGGCGCCATACGTTGGCATTGGGATTGCCGCAGCCATTGTCACAGCGGTGGTGGGCGCGCCGTTCGGCCTGCTGTCCGAAGAACGCAGATTCATCAGTGGACCAGATTCCAGCACCACTTCCGTGCTGGCGGGGTTGCTCGCAACCATCAGCGCCATGCAGTTCGCGGAGCTTCGTACCGTCAACCTTGCCTTGGCCACATTGTTTCTCACGTCGGTGGTCTGCGCGGTGTCGTTCTATGCGCTGGGGCGTTTTAGATTGGCTGGGCTGGTTCGCTTCATACCGTTTTCGGTGACGGCAGGTTTCCTGGCTTCCAACGGATGGCTGATCTGCAGCAGCGCGCTTGACATCATTTCAGGCACGCCGCTCAGTCGAAGTGGCCTGACCGCTCTTCTGGAGCATCCGTACCGGCCAGAGTTGGGATTGGCCTTGGCTGTTTTGCTCGCCCTTTACGGATTGGCGAGGCGGGTGTCTGCAGCACTCTTGATACCGCTGGTGATGTTGTCAGCCTCACTCCTGGTGAATGTGGCGCTGGCCAACGGCATCTGCCCCGACACAGCGTGTAGCCGCGACAGTTGGATGTTCCACGGGCTTGATGACCTGGTATGGCGACCACCATGGAGCTTGACGGTGGAGTGGCTTGACTGGCGAACGCTGGTTTCTGAGCTTCCAGTGATGTTGGTCATCAGTTTTGTCGGCACCTTGGCGATATTGGTGTCATTGGCGAGTTTGGAGCGTGATTTCAAGAAAGAATTCGATCTGGACCGTTTGCTCAAAGCCCATGCGGCTTCGACTGGGCTTTCAGCGCTTTTGGGTGGGTTCGTGGGCATTGTCTCGATCGGGCGCACGTCCCTGAATCGAGCTGTGGGCGGTGGAGCGATGTCTGGCGTGATTGCGTCGGCCATCTGCCTGGCGATGCTGGTGGGCGCAAGCGGGCTGATTGCGTATATACCCAAAGCCGCGTTGGGCGCACTGGTCTTTTTCTTGGGTCTGAACATGCTAAAGAAGTGGCTGTGGGACCAAATCACCGCAGTCAATTGGCACGAATTGGCGCAAATTGTCTTGATCGTCGTCTTGGTCGCCAACTATGGTTATTTGGTCGGGTTTGCTGCGGGCACCATCATCTCTTGCATCGTCTTTGCTGTGGCCTATAGCCATATCCCCCTGGCCAACCTCACGACCAACCTGTCTGCACTTCCGAGTTCTGTGGTTCGTCCTCGCCAAGAGGTAGAGACACTGTCAGCGCGTGCCAGCAGAACCGTCGTCTATCGGTTGGAAGGTTATATTTTCTTTGGATCAGCCAAAAAAATTGATGCCGTTTTTCAGACCATGAAGATAGAGACGTTGGAGGCGATCGTCATGGATTTCACTCTGGTCAATGGCATCGACCGGTCGGCGATCTCGGCATTTCAGCGTATTTTGCGGCGTTATGCGGACTTGCCCCTTCACTTTTATTTTGTCCACCCCGTATCAGACTGGGATTTACAGCGGTCGCTACTTGAGGATGGCTCGCTGCTCGGCCATGTGAGCTTCTTCCAGGTGCTGGACCTGGCGCTTGAGGCGGCAGAGGAACGCATCCTCAGCAGCAATGTGGTGGCGAGCTATAAGGCCAGTTGCTTTGATTTTCTAGACAATGTGGCTGACCGAGAGGTGTTCCGCAGCTACTGCGACCTCAGGCAGTTTGAGAGGGGTGACATGCTGTGCCATGAGGGCGAGTTGTCCGACGCCGTCTATTTTGTGAATAGCGGCAGCTTTGATGTGATCAAGCCCTGGAACAGCAAGCCAGGACGCCGGTTGGCAAAAATCAGTGTCGGCGCCATGGTGGGTGAGATGGCGCTTTACACCGGCAAGGCACGGACTGCATCGATACAGGCCAGCGTGCCATCATCCGCCTACATACTGAGCAAATTGGCACTGGCGCGTATGCGTGCCCAGCGGCCCGAGCTGGTCACACGCTTTGAACACATGGTGATCTGCAAGGTGTCAGAGTCACTGGCGCGGTCCAACCAGTTGGTCTCAACGCTTCGATAGGTATGGCCGGGAGGTCAGATTGACATGCTGCGTTGGACCATTGGCATCAGTTGCCAAAAGCGCCGGGGAAACGGTCCCGGTAAGCCGGTGTGGTGCCAACAGTCTCTGCGCTGAGCATTGCCCGCACGATGGCGCGGGCCAAGGCATCAGCCGCAGCGGCGCCCAAGGCATTGACGTTGGCGGGCGTGAATCCCCAGGCGGCCTGCTGCTTGAGGGTGTCCAGATCCAGCAGGCCGGTGCCCAGGGCGAAGACTGTGTCGCCGTCAAACATGGTGTGGGCAGGCCGAATGGCACGGGCGAGCCCATCTTGCGCCATTTCGGCAATTTTCTTGGCCTGAGCTTTGGTGAGTTTGACGTTGGTCGCAACCACAGCAATGGTGGTGTTCTTGACCGGCTCACTGGCCGCCAGGGCCAGCTGTTCACCGGTACCTGCGCCTTGCGCAAAAGGTACTTTGAGTGGGCCAAACTCGCCATTGAGCTCCAGGTACTTGGCATAAAACTCACCCGTGGCTGGGTTGACGGTGGAG
>RFWA01000306.1 GCA_009922295.1 Betaproteobacteria bacterium | reverse complement strand
CACGTCGATACCGGCAAAGCCAGCTTCACTCATGCTCGGGACATCAGGCAAAGCGCTGGAGCGCTTGGCACTGGTCACAGCCAGGGCTTTGACGCGACCGTCTTTGATGAACGGCAGCAGCGCCGGAATAGTGCCGGTCACCAACTGAATCTGGCCAGCAATCATGTCCACCGTGGCAGGCGCAACACCACGGTAAGGGATGTGGGCGATGTCGGTCGAGGTGACGGCCTTGAGCTGCTCCAGCACCAAATGGTTAACTCCACCGGCACCGGCCGAGCCATAGTTCAATGCGCCAGGCTTTTGCCGCGCCAGTTCAACCACGTCTTTCATGCTGGCAACGGGCAGGCTGACATTGGAGGCCCAGACCAGGGGGCCGGTGGCGACCAGGCCCACCGGCGCAAAGCCACGCAGGGCGTCGTAACCGGCTGTGGGCAGGGAGGCCGCCACCGTGGTGAACGGCGAGGCCACCAGCAGCAGGGTGTAGCCGTCCGCCGGCTGCTGGGCCACATGCTGGGTGCCAATAGCCCCTGAGGCACCCGCCCGGTTGTCCACCACAAAGGTGCCACCCATGATCTCGCCCAGCTTCAGGGCCACCAGCCGACCCATGGCGTCGGTGCCTGCACCAGGGGCGAAGGGCACGACGATCCGCACCGGCCGGTCTGGGTAGTTGGCCGCATTTTGGGCTTGGGCCGCAGATTGCGACAAGAGCAGGGCTGCGGCCGCTAAGGGCAGCAGTGCACGACGGGTCAGGGTCTGGATATTCATGAAACAACGGTAATAAGTAGGTTAAAGATCGAGCAATATTGTGCCCCGTCCAGGCGAGGGCTGCATGACAGTGGCGTGACAACGCGGCGGATCACGGGTGTACCACCGGATAATGCCAACACCTAATTGGAGACCAGCACCATGAGCCGCTACCCCGCCCCCGAACTCGCCGACCTGCCCGACGACATACGAGCCAAAGTGCTCGAAGTCCAGGAAAAAGCCGGCTTTGTGCCCAATGTCTTTCTGGCCCTGGCACGCCGCCCGGCGGAGTGGCGGGCGTTCTTTGCTTACCACGACGCGCTGATGCTCAAGGAAGACTCGGGCCTGAGCAAAGGCGACCGGGAGATGATCGTCACCACCACCAGCGCTGCCAACAACTGCCTGTATTGCGTGGTGGCACATGGCGCCATCTTGCGAATTTACGAGAAAAAACCGCTGGTGGCCGACCAAGTGGCCGTGAACTACCGCAAGGCAGACATCACACCACGCCAGCGCGCTATGCTGGATTTTGCGATGAAGGTCTGCCAGCATTCTGATGAACTTGGCGACGCCGATTTTGCGGCCCTGCACGCGCACGGTTTCAGTGACGAAGACGCCTGGGACATTGCCGCTATCACCGCTTTCTTCGGGCTGTCGAACCGCATGGCTTCTTTCAGCAGCATGATGCCCAACCCAGAGTTTTACCTGATGGGTCGTGTGCCCAAGCAGAAATAGTCAGGGCGTGACGATGGCGCGCAGCCAGTCGGGCAGGGTTTTGGCCTTTTGCGCCGGGAAATTCACCCAAATGGTGGTGGCGCCGCCCGCTGCGTAGATCACCTCAGGCTGGTCGGTACGGGCCATCGTGGCCCAGGTCTCAAACGTGCTGCGGCCTGGGTCGCTGGCGTACATCTTAATCAGTACATCGCCGGGGTACTCCAGCTGCCGATAGAAGTTGCAGAAGGCGTTGACGATGACCGGGCCCTCCCCCTGCGGATCAGGCTGGCAGCCAATAGAGCGCATCCAGTCAATGCGGCAGGTCTCGAGGTAGCGGAAGTAACTGGTGTTGTTGACATGGTTCATGGCATCCATATCGCCCCAGCGGATCGGAATCTGCATCTCAAACACCAGCTTTTTGACCTCGGGAATCTCGATTTTCATGGGGTTTTTGTCACACCCCGGCGCCGTCGTCGGCGGAGATCACTGCGCCGTTGATGAAATGACTCTCATTGGCACACAGCATCACCAGCACAGCGTCCAGGTCTTGCACCTGCCCGACCCGCTTGCGCGGCAGCATCTGAACCAGTTTCTGGCCCTGCTCGGTCTGCCAGTGGTGGTGATTGATCTCGGTGTCGATATAGCCTGGACAAAGCGCATTGACGTTGATGCCGAAGCGGCCCCACTCCACAGCCATGGCACGGGTCATGTGGATCACTGCGGCCTTGCTCATGGCATAGACGCTGATCTGCGGCAGCACCCGCAAGCCAGCCGCCGACGCGATGTTGACGATGCGCCCACCGGTGTAGGTGCCGGGTGCGGAACCGCGAGCCCGCGCCAGCATGCGCTTGCCCACCTCCTGCGCCACAAAAAAGGCGCCTTTGACGTTGGTGTCGAAGGTAAAGTCAAAATCTTCCTCGGTCACATCTTGGATGCGTTGGGTGGAACTCACCCCCGAGTTGTTAATCAGGATGTCGATCGAGCCGACCTGGGTCTCGGCGTGGGCTACCGCCGATTTGATCGACCCGTGATCGGTGACGTCCAGCTCCACCACATGGGCGTTACCGCCTTCAGCCTCGATGCGGGCGCGCAGGTCTTTGAGCCGCTCCACGCGCCGGCTCGCCAGCACCACGGCAGCGCCCGCGCGCGCCAAAGTCTGGGCAAACTGGGCACCCAAGCCGCTGGAGGCACCCGTCACAAAGGCCACCCGGCCGGATAAGTCAATGCTGTAGGCCATACCGTGTTTCTCCACAAAAGAGGGTCCGGGCGCCCGCAGACGCGCCGATTCACCGAATAAAATCAAGCCAGCCCCACGGCCTGCGGGCCTTGACCGGGAACCCTGGCCAAGGCCCGATTATCAAACGAGAATTTCACACGAGAATCAGCATGACAAACCAGGACCTACTGGCCCAGTTCGGCCCCCGTGAAGCGATGGAATACGACGTGGTCGTGGTCGGCGGCGGCCCCGGTGGTCTGGCAACAGCCATCCGCCTCAAGCAACTGGCCGCCGAAAAAGGCCAAGATGTGTCGGTGGTAGTGCTGGAAAAAGGCTCTGAACCGGGCGCCCACATCCTGTCGGGCGCCATCATGGACCCCAAAGCACTGACCGAACTCATTCCGGACTGGAAGGCACGGGGCGCGCCGCTCAATCAGCCGGTAACGGATGACGCCTATGTCTTTTTGGGCGAGAAAACCGGCTTTCGGGTGCCCAATATGGTCTTGCCGCCATTTGCCGACAACCACGGTAATTACATCGTCAGTTTGGGCGCGGTCACCAAATGGATGGGCGAACAGGCCGAAGCCCTGGGTGTGGAAATATTCCCGGGCTTCACCGGGTCTGAGGTGCTTTACAACGCCGACGGCTCGGTCAAGGGGGTGGCCACCGGCAATATGGGCGTTGGCAAAGATGGCGAGCCGATGGACAGCTTCCAGCTTGGGATGGAACTGCTGGGCAAATACACCGTGTTCGCCGAAGGCGCGCGGGGCCACCTGGGCAAACAGCTGATCGCCAAATTCAAGCTTGACGAGGGCCGCGACCCGCAAAGCTTTGGCATCGGCATTAAGGAGCTGTGGGAAATCGACCCCAGCCGCCACCAGCCCGGCTTTGTGATGCACACCGCCGGCTGGCCCATGGCATCCGACACCTATGGCGGCGCCTTCCTGTACCACCTG
>RFWA01000305.1 GCA_009922295.1 Betaproteobacteria bacterium | reverse complement strand
CAGCAGCAGCAAGCGGGGCCGGGGCGCGAGGGCGCGGGCAAGGGCTACCCGCTGCTGCTGGCCTCCGGAGAGCTCATGCGCAAACCGCTGCTGCTGGCCGGCCAGCCCCACCAACGCCAGCACCTCGGCCACGCGCGCGGCACGCTCTGAGCGGGAGAGGTGCGCGATGCCGAAGCCGACGTTGCCGGACACGTCCAGGTGCGGGAATAAGGCGTAATCTTGAAACACCATGCCAATTTGGCGGGCTTCGGGGGCCAGCGTCAGACCGGCGCTGCTGACCACCTGGCCGGCCAGCTGGATCTGGCCTTGTGACACCGGCTCCAGCCCGGCCACGGCTCGCAACAGGGTGGTCTTGCCGCAACCTGAGGGCCCGATCAGCACGCCGATGTCTCCGGCATGCAGCCCAAATGACACCTGCTGAACGGCCGCCTGGCGGCCGCCTGGGTAACTCACGCTGAGCTGGGACACCTCTAGGAACATGCGTTTCATTGTAGATGCTTACAATTCTCATTTGCACTCCGCGTGATTGCCCCCGCCATGCCTCTTCGCCCGCTGGGCCGTCTGCGCCAAGCCATGTTCCTGCTGTTGGTCCTGCTGTTCCTGCTGCCGGTGCTGAGTGTGCTCGCCGCCTGGTGGCCCGGGAGCGACGGCGGTGTTGCGGCAGCGCAAATCCTGCGCGAGATGCTGGCGACCGTCTTGCCCGATTACGCCCTGACCACGCTTTGGCTTTGCCTGCTGGTGGGATTTGGGGTGGTGCTGGTTGGCTTGACGGCGGCGGCGGCCGTGACCCTGTTTGAGTTTCCGGGGCGGCGCACCTTGGAGTGGGCTTTGCTGCTGCCGCTGGCCATGCCGGCTTATGTGGTGGCCTACGCCTACACCGATGCCCTGCAATTCAGCGGCCCGCTGCAGACCGCCCTGCGCGCCAGCTTGGGGCTGCAGGGCCGGGTGTTCCCTGAAGTGCGCAGCTTGGGTGGCGCCGCCTGGGTCTTTATCTTCACGCTCTACCCCTATGTCTACCTGCTGGCCCGGACCGCGCTGGGCGAAAGAGCCTCCCATTTGATGGAGGCAGCACGCCTGCTGGGCGCGCCGCTGCGGCGGCGCATTCTGGAGGTGGCCCTGCCTTTGGCACGGCCGGCGGTGGCTGCCGGGGCGGCCCTGGCCCTGATGGAGACCTTGGCTGACTTTGGTGTGGCCAGCTACTTTGGCATTCAGACCTTCAGTGCAGGCATCTACAAGGCCTGGCTGGCCATGGACAACCGGATCGCAGCAGCCCAACTGGCGACCTTGCTGCTGTTGCTGGTGGCGCTGCTGCTGATGCTGGAGCGTCGCGCGCAAAGCCGGCTGCGTTTTGCCCTGACCCGCGGCGGGCGGGTGGACGTGCTGGATGCCCGGCCGGTGCCACTGCGGGGTTCTGCACTGGGCCTGGCCTGGCTGGTCTGCGGGCTGCCGGTGCTGATGGGGTTTGTGTTGCCAGTGCTGTTCATGTTGCGCCCCTTGCTGGCAGATGGCGTTGCCCTGCCTTGGGCGCAGTTTGTAGGCTGGTCGATCAACAGCCTGCGCCTGGGTGCGATCAGCGCCGTGCTGGCCGTGTCGCTGGCGCTGCTGCTGGCTTTCAAGCTGCGCCGTCGACCTGACCTGCCGGCGCGGCTGGCGGTGCAGATGGTCGGTCTGGGCTACGCCGTGCCGGGGGCGGTGCTGGTGGTCGGCCTGCTGCTGCCGGTGGGCTGGCTGCAGGCCATGGTGCCGGAGAGCGGGGTGGGCTACCTCGTCACGGCCACCTCGTTTGGGCTGGTTTGGGCCTACCTGGTGCGCTTTAGCGCGGTGGCGCTGCAGTCGGTGCAGAGCGGTTACGCCCGTATCCCCACCAGCTTTGACGATTCGGCCCGCATATTGGGGACCCGCGACGCGGCCTTGCTGACGCGCGTCCACTGGCCACTGCTCAAGCGTTCGGTGGCGGCGGCCACGCTGCTGGTGTTTGTGGATGTGATGAAGGAGTTGCCCGCCACGCTGGTGCTACGCCCGTTCAACAGCGACACGTTGGCGGTGGTGGCTTACCAACTGGCGCGCGACGAGCGCCTGGGCGAAGCGGCCCTGCCCGCGCTGGCGCTGGTGCTGGTTGGCCTGCTGCCAGTGCTCTTGCTCAGCCGTACCCTGCGTCCGGCCAAACCGCGACACGATAGCAACTGATACGCCTTAGCCGGCGCCAGGGTTACCCTCAACGCCGGCCACCTGCGGCAGGTTGAGCTGGCGTACCGGGATGCGGCCCTTGGCCTTGAGCCAGGGCTCCACCAGATCCCAGATTGGTTTGCCTCCGGTCTGCTTGGCTTCTTCCGACACAGGGGCCCAGCCTGCTACCTTGTAGCTGCGGTCGGCCTCGAGCGCCCGGCCACCCAGGCGCAGGTCGTCGATGCGCCGGCCGGCGGCAGCTTGCGGGTCGCAGCGGTAGCTGAGGCCGCCCACCCGCACCATGTCGCCGCCCTGCTGGTAGTAGGGGTCGGGGTTGAACAGGTTGTCGGCCACGTCTTCAAGAATGGTCTTGATGGTGCTGCCCGTCATGTTGGTCAGCGTGGTGTAGGGGTAGGTGATGGCGGTCATGTCCATCAGCCATTCGCGCGTGATGGTCTGGCCCGGAAGCAGGGTGGTGCCCCAGCGAAAGCCGGGCGAGAAGGCGATGTCGGTCCCTTGCACCTCCATCAGGGCGTCGAGCAGCAGTTGGTCACCCGTGCCATTGAAGTTGCCGCGTCGGTACAGCAAGCCCTCGTTGACCGCCAGGGGTTCGGCCAGTCGGGCTTCAAATGGCGCACGCACGCGGGTGATCAGCGCTTCCATGGCCGGGTCGGCTGGCAGCATATTGGCGAACACCGGCAGCAGCCGGTAGCGGTAATCGGCCACCCGGCCGCCGCTCACCTCAAAATCCAGCACGCCCAGAAACTTGCTGTTTGAGCCGGCGTTGGTCACCAGTGTTTTGCCACCGCGGTTGCTGATCACACTGGCCACCGGCATGCCGTCATGGGTATGGCCGCCCAGAATGGCGTCGATGCCGGTCACGCGGCTGGCGAGCTTCAGGTCCACATCCATGCCATTGTGCGAGAGCAGCACCACCACTTGCGCGCCTTTGGCACGCGCCTCGTCCACGGTTTTTTGCAGGTTCTCTTCCTGGATGCCGAAGCCCCAGTCGGCCATCATGTAGCGCGGGTTGGCAATCGGCGTGTAAGGAAAAGCCTGGCCGATGATGGCGCAGGGCACGCCGTTGATGGTGCGCATGACATAGGGTTTGAACACCGGGTCACCGAAATCGTTGGTCTTGACGTTCTGGGCAATGAACTCGATCTGGCCGGCCAGCTCTTTCTCCACAATCTCGGTCACCCGGTCCATGCCCAGCGTGAACTCCCAGTGGCCGGTCATCAGGTCGACGCCCAGCAGTTTGCAGGCCTCCACCATGTCCTGGCCCTGGGTCCACAGGGCGGTGGCCGAGCCCTGCCAGGTGTCGCCACCGTCCAGCAGCAGCGCCCCAGGCCGGCTGGCCTTCATGCGTTTGACCAGCGTCGCCAGGTGGGCAAAACCGCCCACTTTGCCGTAGCGCTGCGCCGCCTGCTCAAAGTCGAGGTAGGTGAGCGCGTGGGCCTGCGCCGAGCCGGCCTGCAC
>RFWA01000304.1 GCA_009922295.1 Betaproteobacteria bacterium | reverse complement strand
AAGACCAGGCATCGTCCAGGTAATTCAACGTCGAAAATTTGTTGAACTGATTGCGCCAGTGCATCCCGGCGTTTGCCTGCGGGCAAGACGGCGATGCCGGCCAGCAGCTCGGCTTGCGTGATGGTGCTGGTGTGCAATTGACTTGCTGCTTGGCCGGCAAACCAGCTCAGCACCTCTGGCGCGGGCTTGTCGCGCATCAACTCAGACAAGACATTCGTATCCAGTAAAAAACCGGCACTCATGGCTGGTCAAAGTCCGGAGGCGTGCGTGCACTCTGGCGAGGCGGTAAGCGTAGATCATTGGCGCCAAGCCCCTTAACGCGCTGGTTGATGCGCAACGCAAAGTCCAGGCCGCTGGACGCACCTGACTCGGCAGCCAGGGTGTTTCGCAGAATATTCCTGACCTCTTGTTCCATGGACAAGCCATGCCGTGCAGCGCGCAGACGCAGGCTGGCCTTGAGGCTGTCGTCCAGGTTGCGGATGGTGATGCTGCTCATGATGCCTACTCTAAGTTGATTGCAATGATGGCATTGTAATCAGCCACATTTTGGCAGGATAACTTGCAGCCGTCATGGGGATTACGGGTCGCATTCGCGGCCCTACAAGGCGACTGCGTACTCCCTACGAGTGTGGGCGACTGAGCGGTCCCCGCCGCTGCAGTAACATGCGGCCATGACCGACCAAGCCACCGTCCCCAGCCCTATTTCTCCGCGCCAAAAGGCCGACATTCTGGCCCAGGCGCTTCCGTACATCCGCAAGTTCCATGGCAAGACCATGGTGATCAAGTATGGCGGCAACGCCATGACGGACCCAGAGCTGCAGGCCGACTTTGCCGAGGATGTGGTGCTGCTCAAGCTGGTGGGCATCAACCCGGTGGTGGTGCATGGCGGCGGGCCGCAGATTGAAAACGCGCTGAACCGCCTGGGCAAAAAGGGCGAGTTCATCCAGGGTATGCGCGTGACCGACGCCGAAACCATGGAGGTGGTGGAGTGGGTGCTGGGTGGCGAGGTGCAGCAGGACATTGTGGGCCTGATCAACCAGGCCGGCGGCAAGGCAGTGGGCTTGACCGGGCGTGACGGCGGCCTGATCCGGGCGCAAAAACTCAAGATGGTGGACAGCCAGGACCCGAGCAAGGAAGTGGATGTGGGCCAAGTGGGCGACATCGTCAGCATTGACCCCAGTGTGGTGAAGGCGCTGCAAGACGATGCCTTCATCCCGGTCATCAGCCCGATCGGTTTTGGCGTGCACAACGAAAGCTACAACATCAATGCCGATGTGGTGGCAGCCCGTCTGGCCACGGTACTCAAGGCTGAAAAGCTAATCATGCTGACCAACATCAGTGGTGTGCTGAACAAAGCGGGTGAATTGCTCACAGACTTGACGGCCCGCCGCATTGATGAACTGTTTGCCGATGGCACGATCTCGGGCGGTATGTTGCCCAAGATCAGCGGCGCGCTGGATGCGGCTAAAAGCGGCGTTAATTCGGTTCATATTGTCGATGGCCGCGTGCCCCACGTGCTGCTGCTGGAGATCCTGACCGACCAGGCCTTTGGCACCATGATCCGCTCCCACTGAGACCAATTCTGCTCTGAGCCATGGCCCTGCCCGACTCCCAACCCGCCGCCCGTCCCCCTGATCGGATGGACGATGCCCCGGCCCGCAAACGGCCTAAGCCTGGGGAGCGCCGAGTGCAAATATTGCAGGCCTTGGCCAGCATGTTGCAGCAGCCCGGGGTCGAGCGCATCACCACGGCGGCCTTGGCGGCCCGGCTGGACGTGAGCGAGGCCGCGCTCTACCGGCACTTTGCCAGCAAGGCGCAGATGTTTGAGGGCCTGATTGATTTCATTGAGCAGACGGTGTTTGCGTTGGTTAATCAGATCGCCCAGCAGGACAACATCACTGGGGCTGGCTCCGGTCGGCCGCCCGGTGCGCGCCAGGCTGCTCGGGTTCTGGCCATGGTGATCCAGTTTGCCGAGAAAAACCCGGGCATGGCGCGGGTCATGGTTGGCGATGCGCTGGTCTACGAGAACGAGCGTCTGCAACAACGCATGAACCATTTTTTTGACAAAATTGAGGCCAGCTTGCGCCAATGCTTGCGCGTCGGTGCGGCGACTGTCGACTCAGACACACCCACAGTGGATGCGCAGGTCCAGGCCTCGGTCCTGACGGCCTTTCTGGTAGGGCGGCTGCAGCGCTTTGCCCGCTCAGGCTTCAAGCGGCAACCCTCGGAGCATCTCGAGGCCAGCCTCGATAGGCTGCTTGGCTGAGCGACTTTGGGCGGGCTCCTCCGCCAACGGCAGCAACATGGCTTGCCCAAATTCTTTGAAAAAGATGCGATTGAATTGTGCCGTGACACTCAAATAGACACGAAAATGCTGCAAAATAGTACGGTCGTTCTATTTTTACATGCCACTCATATCACCGCTCACCATTCTTGCTGATCCGGCAGGCCAGACGCCGGCACGGGGTCGTGGCTTGCACAAGGGTCAGCAAACCAAGCAGGCCATCGTGGAGGCTGCGCTGGCATTGGCCTCACAAATTGGTCTGGAGGGCCTGAGTATTGGTGCGCTGGCCGAGGTGACGCACATGAGCAAGTCGGGCGTGTTTGCGCACTTCGGCTCGCGTGAAGAGCTGCAGATTTCGGTCATCCGGGAGTACTACACCCGCTTTGCCGATGAGGTGTTTTACCCGGCCATGCAGCAGCCACGTGGCCTGCCGCGGGTTAGGGCCTTGTTTGACAACTGGATGCAGCGGGTAGCGGTCGAAATCCAGTCCGGCTGCATCTTCATCAGCGGCGCGGTGGAGTTTGACGACCGACCTGGTCCTGTGCGAGACGCTTTAGCGAGCTCAGTTCAGGCGTGGCTTGAGGCACTTTACCGGGCCGTTGTGCAGGCCAAGCAGGAAGGGCATTTGCTGCAAAGTGCCGACGAAGAGCAAATGGCCTTTGAGATTCATGCCCTGATCCTGGCTTTGCATTACGAGGCGCGTTTTTTACAAAAACCCGGCTCAATTGACCGCGCCCATCGCAGCTTTGACAACATGCTGGCCCGATACGGGCAAGCGGCGCCGACATAGACACTGTTTTCATCACATCCCACCCATTTCCCAAGGACCCAACCCATGCCCGCCTACACCCCGCCGCTGCGCGATATGCAGTTTGTCATGCACGAACTGCTCAAAGTTACCGATGCATTCAAAGCCATGCCCCGGCACGCCGAGGTCGACGTGGACACCGTCAATGCTGTGCTGGAAGAGGGCGGCAAGTTTGCCGCCGAGGTGCTGTTCCCGCTCAATGTCAGTGGCGACACTGAGGGCTGCAGCCTCGACCCAGCCAGCCACGCCGTGACCACGCCCAAAGGCTTCAAGGAGGCCTATGCCAGCTACGTGGCGGGCGGCTGGGCCGCTTTAAGCTGTGACACCGCCTTTGGCGGCCAGGGCCTGCCGCTGGTGGTGAACCAGATGTTTTACGAGATGCTCAACAGCGCCAATCAGGCCTGGACCATGTACCCTGGCCTGACGCACGGCGCCTACGCCTCGCTGCACGCCCACGGCACCGATGCTCAAAAGCAGACCTACCTGGCCAAGATGACCAGTGGTGAGTGGACCGGCACCATGTGCCTGACCGAGTCGCACTGCGGCACCGACCTGGGC
>RFWA01000303.1 GCA_009922295.1 Betaproteobacteria bacterium | reverse complement strand
CGGGCGCCAGCCAGCGCCGCCGCCAAACCACCAATGCCCCCGCCGACCACCAGGACGCTGGCGCGATTCACCGCAAGCGCGCCGTGATGGCCGTTGGCAGCACCGTGAGCATGCGCGCCACCAGCGCCCAAGGCCATGCCGGCACAGTAGCGGTTTGTACCCGCCGCTCGATCAGGTCCACCAGCAGGCGACCGCCTTTTTCAACCGGAATGACAAAGGGCCGGCTTTTGGCACCGCGGTTCAGCGGGGTGTCAATGAAGCCCGGCGACAAGGTGGTGACCAGGATGCCGCTGCCCCGGGTCTCGGCCCGCAAGGCTTCCAGGTAATTGGTGACTGCGGCCTTGCTGGCACCGTAAGCACCGCCGCCAGGCAGACCCCGAAACGCCGCCACAGAGCTGATGCCCACCAATTGTCCGCGCCCCTGAGCCCGGAAATGCTGCAGGGCCGCGTCCACCGTACTCATGAAACCCAGCACATTGGTGGCCATGGTGGCGTGGGCCAGGTGCAGGGGCAGTTGCCCGATACGCCCATGGTTACCGATGCCGGCATTGGCCACCACGATGTCTAGCCGGCCTAGAGCGGTACAGGCCAGTCCAAAGACCTGTGCGACTGCCGCTGCGTCGGTCACGTCCAGCGCTGCTACAAACACCGTGGGCGCGCCAGTAATGAAGACGCTTTGGGCGTTGGGTTTTGTTTGGTCCATGGCGTTTGTTGTCACCTCTGGGCGTTCAGTACTGCCCAAGTGAAGGATTGTGCCTGCGCGGGTGAGCCAGATCGCCTACCATCGACCCTATGACCAAATTTTCAGTACTCGACCTCTCGCCCATCGTTCAGGGCGGCGACGCTGGCCAATCGTTTCGCAACAGCCTTTCACTGGCGCGCCACGCCGAGCGGCTGGGCTTCAACCGTTATTGGCTGGCCGAACACCACGGCATGCCGGGCATTGCCAGCGCCGCTACCGCCGTCGTGATGGCCCATGTGGCCGCCGGCACACAGCGCATCCGGGTGGGGGCCGGCGGCATCATGCTGCCGAACCACTCGCCATTGGTGATTGCCGAACAGTTTGGCACGCTGGAGTCACTTTACCCGGGCCGCATCGACTTGGGGCTGGGCCGCGCGCCCGGCTCAGACCAGACCACGGCGCGTGCGTTGCGCCGCAACCTGGCTTCTGACTCTGACGAGTTCCCTCAAGACGTGCTGGAGCTGATGGACTATTTTGCGGCTGAGCCCAAAGGCCCGGTGCGCGCCGTGCCCGGCCAGGGCCTGAACATTCCCATCTGGATTCTGGGCTCCAGCCTGTACGGCGCCCAGCTGGCGGCCGCACTAGGTCTGCCCTACGCCTTTGCCTCGCATTTTGCGCCGCAGGCCATGATGCAGGCCATTGAGATCTACCGCAGCTATTTCAAGCCTTCAGCGCGGCTTGCCAAGCCCTATGTGATGCTGGGATTCAACGTGTTTGCGGCAGATACCGATGCGCAAGCCGAATTGCTGGCGACCTCCATGCAGCAGGCTTTTGTCAACATGCGCACCGGCCGCCCGGGCCGGTTGCCGCCGCCTCAGCCTGGCTACCGAGAGCGCTTGGACGGCCCGCTACGCGAGATGCTGGAGTCCGTTTTATCGTGTGCCGCCGTTGGCGGGCCGGTCACCGTGCGCCAGCAACTCGACGCCTTTATTGAGCGTACTGGCGCCGACGAACTGATGATCACCTGCCAGATGTTTGACCACGAAGCTCGGCTGCGGTCTTATGAAATTGCAGCCGATGCGCGCCACGGCGCGGTTACGCCACCGCTGCGGGAGCTCATGGCAGGTTGAGTTCGGGCTCAGGGCCGCTCAACCGGCATCAGTTCACGACCGCGCAGGCGCTCTCTCCCGGGCACACCCAGCTCGGGGTGCAGGCGGCCAGCCACCATCCAAGCCGCCAACATGGCCAAGCCGCCAGCGGCAAAAATGCCCGCCACTGGGCTAAACTGCAGCACCAGCCAGGCCAAGCCAGGCGACAAAATTCCCGACACATCCCGAAAGCTGGAGTACACGGCCGACATCTCGGTGCGCTGGGATGGCTTGACCGACATCAAAAACGGCAGGCCACCGCAAATATCCAGCAGTACCAAAAAGTAGGCGCCCAGCATCAACAGCGCCACGGTGGCCCAGGGCAGGGGTGAGAACATGGTGGCCAGGATAAAGCAAACACCACAGTACAGAAAACCCGTGCGCACCGCTTCACGGACAGAGCGGCGCTGTATCCAGCGCAGCATCAGCGGTGCCAAGAATAGGCCGGCATTGGCCAACGAGGTGGCAATGCCACCCAGTTGATCGCTTAAGCCCTGTTGCACCGCAAAAATGCCGGTGTACACAATGTAGATCCACCAGCCGCAGGATCGCACCACCGCAAAAAACCAGCCTGCCACCAACCGTGGCTGGGCAAAAAAGCGTTGCAAGTAGGCCAGCGGAGACGCCGAACGGCGGCGCGACGGCACGATCACCCGGCCATCGCCCAGGCGCAGCAGCCAAAACGTGGTGAGCATGGCCAGCGCGGCTGTGCCCACAATCACAAAGGGCGCACCATGCCAAATGGGTAGCAGCCAGACGCCCAGTACCGGGCCTATCGTCCAGCCCAGTCCGCCATAAAACAAGCGCAGCGATTCGAGCTTGCTGAAGTCCGCCTTGGCCACGTTGTCCAGCACATAGGCGTTGAAGCAGACAAAGGCGGTGGCGGCGGCCATGGCATTGCACAACAGCGCCGCCGTGGTCGCCTTGCCACCCACCATGCCCAGACAAGCCGACAGTACGTAGAGCAGCACACCGATGGTGTAAACCCAACGGCGCGGCACCAGACGGGTCATTGTGGGCACGATCAGCACCGTCAGCAGCGACAGCAGCCCGACCAGAAAGTAAATCTTGGACACCGTGACCGCATCACCCCAGGCCCGGTACATCACCAAGGGGTAGACCGACAGGCTGGTACCACGCACCACCGCCTCAATGCCACCAATCAGCGCAAAAGGCTGCACGCCGCGGGCCGTGTGGCGGCCCTTGGCAGTACCAAGGCGTTCGGTCATGCCAACAGAGCCTGCCCCAGGCGCGCCACGCCTTCCACAATCTTGGCCTCTCCCACCGTGGCAAAGCTCAGGCGCAGGCTGGCCTTGTCGGGGTCGTGGGCAAAGAAAGGGTTGCCCGGCACGAAGGCCACCAAACGCTCGATCGCCTTCTGGGCAAAAGCGGCGGCATCAGCATGACGGCCGCCAGCCCCGGTCAGCCGGGCCCAGAAAAACAGGCCGCCCTGCGGCTGGTTGAACTCGATCGCGTCGCCCATCTCGCGCCGCAGCGATTCAGCCATCACCCGGGCCCGGGCCGCGTAGACCGGGCGCACGGCATCCAGCGTGGCGTCGAGCCGGTTGAGCGTCAGGTAATGGGCGCAGATGGCCTGCGACAGGTTACTGGTGTGGGCGTCGCTGAACTGCTTGCACATGGTGGCGCGGGCCAGCAGCTCGGGTGGCGCAATCAGCCAGCCCACCCGCAGGCCGGGCGACAAAATTTTGCTGAAACTGCCGCAATGCGCCAGCCAGTCACGGCTGCCCGGCACCTGGGGCGACAGCGCCAACAGGCTGGGCGGCGGTGGCTGGTCAAAATACAACTCGCCGTAGGGGTCGTCCTCGACCAC
>RFWA01000302.1 GCA_009922295.1 Betaproteobacteria bacterium | reverse complement strand
TTCTCTGCAAAGCGACCTGACGGTATCCCTTAAGACGGCGACTGAGCGCCCCCACGTCCATTGCCCGAACCGGGTGCGGACCGTGATCACGGTTTGGTGGGGCGTGGGGAACCTACCGTCGCCTACAGGGTCTGACGCATCAGTGTGCTTTTGCCAAACAGCGAGGCGATCAGGTCGACCGCCAGTTCGGCGGTGCGGTTGCGCAGGTCATAGGCCGGGTTCAGCTCCATCACGTCGAGCGAGGCCAGGCGGCCGGTGTCGGCAATCATTTCCATGCACAGCTGCGCCTCACGGTAAGTGGGGCCGCCGCGCACCGTGGTGGCCACGCCGGGCGCGATGTCGGGGTCCAGAAAATCAACATCAAAGCTCACATGCAGGTGGGTGTCGGGGTCCAGCCCGGCCAGCGCCTGGGCCATGGCGGCGCGCATGCCATGCTCGTCGATGAACCGCATGTCGAACACCTCGAGCCCGACCTGCTGCACCAGCCGTTTTTCGCCCTCGTCCACGCTGCGGATGCCGATTTGGCGCACCCAGTCCGGCGCCAGCGCCGGTATTTGCCCGGCCAAACCAGTCAGGCCGTCCGGCCCGTGGCCGCACAGGCAGGCCACCGGCATGCCGTGCAGGTTGCCGCTCGGAGTCACGGCCTGGGTGTTGAAGTCGGCATGGGCGTCCAGCCAAAGCACGCGCAGCCGCTTGCAGCCAAAGCACGCGCAGCCGCTTGCCCGTGCTGCGGCAGTGGCGCGCCACCGCGCTGATGGAGCCGATGGACAGGCAGTGGTCGCCGCCCAGCAGAAGCGGCAGTTGGCCCATCTGCAGAGCGTCCATCACGGCGTCATGCACCGTCTGGTTCCAGGCCGTGACTTCGGCCAGGTGGCGGTAGCCGTCCACCGCCGGCTGCCAGGGGTTGGCCGGGCCGCTAAGGTTACCCTGGTCGTGCACCTGCAGGCCCATCGCCGTCAGAACCGGTGCCAGTTGGGCAACCCGCAGCGCCTCCGGCCCCATGCTGGCACCGCGGCTGCCGGCGCCGATGTCGGTGGGCGCGCCAATCAGGCGGATCGGGCGGGTGATGGCCACGGCCTCAGGAGGCACGTTGCAGCTGGAACACCGGCCGGCGCGCGCCCACTGTCAGGCCGCGCGCGTTGACCAGCGCTGCCGCTCGCCATGGCGCTAGCTCGGCCCGCTGCGCCGCGTCCAGCCAACCCAGCTGATCCATCACCTCGACGCTGGCGGCAAACAGCGCGGGTTTGTTGCCGTCAATCACCTTGATGGCAAAGGCCTCGCCCCGGCTGGTGCTGCCCACCACCTGCACGCCGTCGGCGCCCACCTTGCTGACCCAGTCGCCGCGCCCGGCCTGCATAAAGGCCATGTCATTGCGCTTTGTGCCCGAGACCAGCTCGGGGTGCGCCGTCATGGCGGCGCTCAGGGCGGCAAAGCTCGGGCCAAACTCGGCATCGCCCGCACCGCTGGCCAGCCGGGCGTAGCCGTAGGCCAGCCGGTCTAGGGGCAGGGCGTAATTGGGGGCCGAGCAGCCATCCAGCCCCATCTTGAAATCTTCCGCGTCCATGCCCACGGCGCGGGCTACATCGCGCCGAACAGCAGCTTGCAGCGGGTGGCCTGGGTCAATGTAGTCGTCCAGGCTGAGGCCGTGCTGCACACAGTAGGCTAAAAAGCCGGCGTGCTTGCCGCTGCAGTTGTTGTGCCGCTCGTCATACTGCAGCCCGGCTTGCGGGGCCTGGTCGAGCAGGGTGAACAACCCCGGCACATGGCAGCCGCAGCGCAGCGCCTTGTAGGTCAGGCCGGCCTTCTCCAGCATGGTCTGCGTCTGCGCCACGTGCATGTCTTCGCCGTTGTGGCTGGCGCACAGCATGGCCAGTTGCTGCGGGCCAAAGCCGAATTGGGCCGCACCACCGGCCTCCATAAGGGGCAATGCCTGCAGCGCCTTCAGAGTGGAGCGTGAAAAAGTCAGCCAATGCGGGTCACCGGCCTGCGCCAGCAACTGGCCGCGCACATTGACCACGGCCACCGCGCCCAGGTGCATGCACTCGGGCGTGCCGCCTCGGCTGAGTTCGATCAAGGGGACAAGGTTCATGCGGCGCTCCAGCGGGTTTGTAATGCGTCTTATTGTCGGGCCGGCGCGGCGGGCCCGCTGCCAGGCGCTGTCTATACTCAAAGCCATGTTTTTCACGCTCACGCCCACCCAGATCGCCAGCTACCAGCAGGACGGTTTTTTGGTGCTGCCGGGCTTCAAGCCAGCGCCCGAACTGGCTGCGGTGCGTGCCCGGGCGGAGCAGATCGTGGCGGCCTTTGAGCCTGGTGAGCAGGTGAGCATCTTCAGCACACACGAAGAGCGCCGCAGCGCTGATGCCTACTTTTTGGGCTCGGGCGACCAGATCCGCTGCTTTTTTGAGGAAGAAGCCTTTGACGCCGCTGGCCAGCTGCGCCAGGCCAAGGCGCTGTCCATCAACAAGATCGGCCACGCTCTGCATGACCGGGACCCAGTGTTTGACGCCTTCTCGCATGGGCCTGCGCTGGCCAGCGTGGCGGCCGGCTTGGGGCTGGCTCAACCGCAGCTGTGGCAGTCGATGTACATCTTCAAGCAGCCCGGCATTGGCGGCGAGGTGGGCTGGCACCAGGACGCCACGTTTTTTGAGACCACGCCGCACAGCGTCACCACCTTTTGGTTTGCGCTGGAAGACGCCACCATGGGCAACGGATGCCTCTGGGTGGCGCCCGGCGCGCACCGTGGCCCGCTGCGCCAGCGCTTTGTGCGCCAAGGCGACGTGGTGCGCATGGACACGCTCGACGCCACGCCCTGGCCGAGTGGCGCCCAGGCGCAGCCGCTGGAAGTGGCGGCCGGCACGCTGGTGGTGTTTCACGGCCTGCTGCCGCACTACAGCGCGCCCAACCGGTCCTCACAGTCGCGCCACGCCTATACCCTTCACGTGACCGACGGGCAGGCCACGTATGCGGCGCACAACTGGCTGCAACGCGATGGTCGCCTGCCACTGCGGGGCTTTGTTTGACATGGACGACGCTTTCAAGTCACAACTCTGCCTGCCCCTAACCGCGCCCCTGGTCAGCGCACTGGCCCGCATGACCGCAGCCATTGGCAGCGCAGACTGGTTCGATGCCGTGCTTAATTTGCTGGGCACGGTGTGTGCGATTGATTCCGGGGGCGCGATGGTCTACTACCGTGAGCAGCGCCCACGTCGTATCCTGCACCGCTTCGACCCCTCAGAGCGGGCGCTGCCTGAGGACGCCTACCTGTCTGGCCCCTATGTGCTGGACCCGCATTACCAGCTGTTTGCAGCCGGTGCGCCCAGCGGTGTTCACCGGCTCACAGATATTGCGCCCGACGATTTTTTTCAGAGCGAGTACTACCGGGTGTTCTATTCGCAAATAGGGTTGTCGGATTCGATCGAACTGCTGTGGCGCATCGACGCAGACAGTGCGCTCAATATCTTCATCGAACGCAGCATCCGTCACCCGAAGTTCCAGGATGCCGACACGGTAGCGATCAACACCCTGTTGCCGGTGATCTTTGCCTCTGCCGCACGCCACCATGAGCTCACCGCTGCCGCCTCGCGGCGCGACACCGACAACTTGACCCACCGCAAGGTGCAGGCCACGATCGAGAACTTTGCCAGCTCGCTGCTGACACAGCGGGAGCGCCAAGTGTTGTTTTACCTGATCAGCGGTTACTCGTCGGCGCTGACGGC
>RFWA01000301.1 GCA_009922295.1 Betaproteobacteria bacterium | reverse complement strand
GGGGCAGGGTGATGATGTCCTCGGCGAAAGCGGGAAGCGCCAGGAGGGTTCCCCATAAAGCATACCGGGCGAAGTTTAGCAGCATGGAGTGAAGCCTTAAGGTAACCCCCTATGTGGCGAGGTCATTAACGGAAAAATCCCCGAAAAAATCGGTTTGGCCCCTATAAACAGCCTAAAATATAGCCGGAGTAGCCCGACCCCTCAGAAAGAAGCGATCCCGGAGAGGCTGCATTCGCCATCGCTTCAGGGGAGGTGGGAGTTGATGGAACGCGATGGTTCGCGGCTGGCCGAAGCAGGGTGAGGTCAGGACGAACACCTCCCACCGGCGGAGATTCTCGAAAGTCCCCCTGCAACCGGTGGGTTTCTTGAAGGTTTAATATATAAGCAGGCGCCCCGGTTTTTTTAAATGGATAGACTCTCAAGCCGCCCGAGAATAACGCCGGGTCGATGGACATGCAAAGTTTACGTAAAAGTCATGATTTTGTGGCATTTAATCGACCACACCCATCGCGCAGGTTTCAGCAAAACCGCCCGCCCGGGTGGCCGTTTTTATGCCCCCTACAGCCACCGTTGGCAGGGTGCGCCGAGGGGGGTTGGGGTGGGAAAGTGCAGGAAAATGGCGGCAATCGGTGCGGCCCCCCTTGGGTGATCTTCGGCCAAGATTGATAACTTTTTTACACGGAAGCTAAATAAGTAAAGCACCCCCCCGCCCCAGCCAGGAAGGGGGTAAATATATTACTCAAGTGCTCATGATTCGGATTGCAGATGAGGGTGGAATAGGCACTTTCGCCGAACAACTTATCCCATGGCTCACCCAATCCTCCCTCGTCTCCGCTTTTTAGTCGCTGCCGCTTTCGGCGGCCACCCTTCAAGACTGGTCCCTCTTAGGGAGCTGGACTGACTCTCTCGGAGCTCCGGTAGCATCACTTCCTATTGCTGGAGACGATTTGGTGATCGGTGGACTTGCTAATGTTAACGCGACGGCAATTTCCAACGTTGGTTCTAATACTCTCTTATACAATTCGCTGACGCTCTCCAACACAGACGGATTGCTGTCTCATACGGTGAACCTATATGGTTACAAATTGTCCGTTAACAGCATCACTTCGACTGCGCCAATTTCAGCTAGCCCGGCCACAACGTTGCTCGATGGTGAAGTTATTTTTGGAGCCGCCAACTCAACGATGACTGCGGCCCTCGATCATACGATCACTATTGGCGGTCAAATCTCCGGTCCGGCCACCGATTTGACAGTCAATGGTGCTGGCACGGTAAATATTTTAGGTTCCGTTGTGCTCGGCGCCGCCAACCTGATTAAAGACGGTTCCGGGACCCTCGATTTATCCAACACGGCGTCTACACTATGGACGGGTTCGACGACCGTTAAGGCAGGCAAACTCCTCTTTGGTTATAACGACGTTTTGAGTTCGGGTGCGTTGAATATCCAGAACGGCGCGACGATTGACATGGCCGGCTTCACCCAAACTTCGCCTAAGGCCGCCGGCGTCGTCACGTTGACCGATGGCCCTTTGAGCTCCAGAAGGGCACGGTCAGCGTCAATTTGGCCGGCTCGAACGGTATCAACAAGACCACCATCGACACCGTTACACTCTCCGGCGACAATTCCGGGCTTTTTGGCACCGTCGATATCGCGGCGGGCACCCTGGAAATCAAATCCAGCAACGCTTTGGGTCACGGCATGGTCACCCTGACCGGCGGTTACCTTACTATCACAAGCGACAGCGCGTTGGCCCTCGGCAATAACGTCGATGTCTCCGTCGCCAGCGGAATCACATTGGATGCCGTCACGAGTGGTTTGACGACTTCGGTGACCCAGACCTTAGGTACCCTAAAGATGGGCGCTACCAACTTGGATGTCTTAAAGGGTGGAAACTTCGCTTCTTCCGCAACCGCTACCCTGGTGGTCGGTGCCGTGTCTCTTGACAGCGCCGGAGGTCTTTCGGGTTTTAACGTCGGAAGCGGTATGCAATTCACGACGGGTGCCGTCACCAGCGTAGCTAACGAGTCACTTTCAGTTTATGGCCCCGGTTCGACTACGATCGCGGGGCTGTCCCTGGGGACGGGAAATCTTACTAAGAATGGCTCTGGAACCTTGACCTTGAGTGCCGCGGCCAGCGGCTGGACGGGTTCGACGACCATCATGGACGGAAAACTCATTTCAATGGCATAATCAAATCTTCCGCTGGTACTTCGACCCTGAATTCTTCGGCGGCCTTTGAGCTCCAAAAGGGCACGGTCAGCGTCAATTTGGCCGGCTCGAACGGCATCAACAAGACCAGCGGTGGCGACATCGTCACGCTCTCCGGCGACAATTCCGGACTTTCTGGTACCGTCAATATCTCGGCGGGCACCCTGGATATCAGATCCAACTACGCTTTGGGTACCGGCAAGGTCACCCTGACCGGCGGTAGTCTTGATATCAACAGCGACAGCGCGTTGACCCTTGGCAATAACGTCGAAGTCTCCACCAGCAGCGCGATCACATTGGGTGCCGTGACCCCTTATACTGTCTCTCGCCCTTCGGTGACCCAGACGCTGGGCACCCTGAAGATAGCCGATGGTAATTTAAGCGTCAATAAGGGTGGAAACTTAGGATCTTCCGAAACGGTTACCTTGGCATTTGGAACTGTTTCCCTTGCCAGAGCTGCTTTCGGCGTCGATCGCATCATCGTCGCTAGCGGTGTCGAACTTACAACGGGTGCGGTCACCAGCGTAGCCAACCAAGGTCTTTATGTTGATGGCTCAGGAAATACCACCATCTCAGGCGGGCTGAACCTGGGATCGGGCTCTCTTTACAAATATGGCACCGGGCGCCTGACCTTATCGGGCTCCAGCGCTCTCTCAACCGGCGCCACCATCCTTACTGATGGTGTTTTGCGTCTTAATGACGTGAATGCGCTCACAACTGGTGTCCTCAGTATCAGCGGAGGCCTCGTGGAATTAGCCGCGGGTAATTTCGCCCGTAACCTCGGTTCGGGTGCTGGCCAAGTCGAGTTCACCGGCACCAGCGCCGGCTTCATCGCGATCGGCGCAGACCGTAAAGTCACCTTGGGCTCCGCAGGATCAACCGTGTCATGGGATCCCGTGATTGATCCGTATAATCTGCCGAGCAGGACCTTGATCTTGGCGAATTCGAATTCAACCGGCACCCTGACTTTAGACAACGGTATCGGCGGGTTCTTATGGTCTGGCGACCGCACCATCGAGGTCGGTGATGGGTCGGCCGCTACCGATGCGATAATCACGGGTGCGATCTCGGGCTATGCCGGGGCGTTCAGTACGAGTATGGGCTCACTGGAAAAGAGCGGATCAGGCACACTCAATTTGGCATCCGCGAATACCTTCGACGGTGCTATTTATGTTTCGGGTGGTCGTCTGAATACCGTTTCGGGTGGCTTGGCTAATGTCCGTATCATCGCTGTGGACCCCACTGCCACGCTGGCGGGCGTCGACTATAATACGGCCTCCATCGTGCTTCTTGAGGCCGGTGCCACAGCTACCTTCACGGGGGTCGCCAAAGACATCACGGGCACGATTTGGAACAATGGCACCCTGACCTTCACTCCGGCCTTGGGCGGTAATTCCACCCTCACCCTCGACCAGTTGTTTGGTTCGGGTGTCACTACGATCACGCGTGGTAATTTGGTGATTTATAACAATGCGATGAACACTGGCCTTGGACTTGCATTATATGAAGGA
>RFWA01000031.1 GCA_009922295.1 Betaproteobacteria bacterium | reverse complement strand
GCCCTTGGCCCCTTTCGCGCTAACGGAATGGCAGCAAACCATCCTGACCGCGCGCAAGACTCAGCTTGAGGGCCAGGACTTGGTCGAAAGGCTGCTCCAGTTTGTGTCAAAAAGCCATTAAAATCGGGGGCTTTGCGGAGCCAGACCGGGTTTGTGTCCTGTCCATGCCGCGTCTGCCGTCTAACAAACGGCCAACCTACATTCAATCGTTATGAAAATTGCTCAAGAAATCCGCGCCGGCAACGTCATCATGCACGGCAAAGACCCGATGGTCGTTCTAAAAACAGAGTACAGCCGCGGTGGCCGTAATTCAGCCACGGTCCGTATGAAGCTCAAAAGCCTGTTGAACAACTTCGGCACCGAGGTGGTGTTCAAAGCCGATGACAAAATGGACCAGATCGTGCTGGACAAAAAGGAGTGCACCTACTCCTACTTCGCCGAACCGATGTACGTCTGCATGGACACCGAATACAACCAGTATGAGGTGGAAGCTGAAAACATGGGCGATTCGCTCAGCTACCTCGAAGACGGCATGTCGCTTGAAGTGGTCTTTTACGACGGAAAGGCCATTTCTGTGGAAATGCCGACCAGTGTGGTGCGGGAAATCACCTGGACCGAGCCAGCCGTCAAGGGCGACACCTCAGGCAAGGTGCTCAAGCCCGCCAAAATTTCAACCGGCTTCGAGATTGGTGTGCCAATCTTTGTGGCGCAAGGCGACAAGGTAGAAATTGACACCCGCACCGGCGAGTACCGCAAACGGGTTTAAGTCTTCATCACCATTGCCAGGACAAAAAAGGGCCTCGTAAGACGCCCTTTTTTTCTTCGCTAGTCCGCAGGTGTTCACCTATGCAGACGAACCTTTGCCGGTCTGGAAGGTCATCCGGGCTTCTTATTGCCTTTGATAGGGCCAGTAGCAGCAACTGGCCGAAGCAGCCAAGCGGGCCTGGCGCCCGCGCCGACGACCAAACCGACCGACCAAAACACCACTGAGACACCAACGACAGCGCCCACCGTTCCGAATAGCATCGGCATCACAACGCTGGACGCGTTGATCGCCATCAACCTTAGGCCCAATGCTTCGCCCTGCCGAGCTTCTGGGGTGATTTGATGCAGGGTGCTCATGATCATGGGCTGCACCGAGCCGAGCACCACGCCCAGCGCCACTGAACACAGACCCATCGCCAACGGGGTATGCATCGCCGGATAGATGCCGAACAGAATGGCCGTCATGACCATCGCGCCGGAGACCACCACATGCTCGCGCAATCGCGAGGCAAACCAGGGCATCAGCACCCTTACCGCGGCAGCGGCGATAGCGAAGGCACCCAGAATCGAGCCGATTACCGATGCGCTGAACCCCCGTTCATGCCCAATCACCGGAACCACAAAGGTGTGAACATCCCAGCATGAAGACATGCACCAGTTCACCAGCATCAAGCGTTGCATTTGTGGCTGGCGCAATAAATCCCAGGTCCGATTCGATCGGCCCGGCAATGGGTCTGGGGCGGCGCCTAACTCTGGCATTAAACGAACCAGCAACCAGGCCCCCAAGGGCAGTATCGCCATGAGCAAGAAAGCTGTGCGATAACCCACGGTGTCACCCGGAGCCGCACCGGCGTGATCAATCAACAGACCAGCCGCAAAGGGCCCGAGGAAATTGGATATCGCCGGTCCGATCGCCAGCCAGCTGAACACGCGCTTGAGCTCTGTAGCGCCATCAGCGGCACGGCCTACGTGGCGCTGCAGCGCGATCGAGGCTGCGCCGGTCGCCCCCCCAGTCATCAAGGCACTGATGCACAGCATCGGAAATATCGGGAAAGCCGCTGCCAAACCCACGCCCAGAATGGAGGTTATGACCGCCCAGCCCACCGGGCGCCTGAGTCCATGGCGGTCAGCAAACCGGCCTGCGGGCAGCGCCAGAAATACCGAAGTCAGAGAGAACAGCGCCAGCAAAACGCCCACGGCCAAGGGACTGTACCCTTGGCGCAAGGCGAGCAAGGGTGCCGCCATGCGCGTGCCTGCCATGCAAGCATGCAAGAAGACATGGCTGGCCACCAACCGACCCAGGGCTTCAGACCGCATCGGGCTCCTGATCGAAATCCTTATCAGCGGGTATCAACACCTGAGCCTGCGAGTCAGGCAAAGCCTCAACCTTCTTCAAGGCCCGTCCCATGGCCCGGCTGCGGGTCTCCGCGCCATCAATGGTTTTAAGCACCGTTTCGGTTTGGGACTTGACCTTGGCCAGTACATCACCAAACTTGCCGAACTCGGTCTTAACCGCCCCCAGAACTTGCCACACTTCGCTGGAACGTTTCTCCAGCGCCAGCGTCCGAAAACCCATTTGCAAGGAGCTCAGCATAGCCAGCAGGGTGGTCGGCCCGGCCAACGTGATCCTGTGCTCGCGCTGCAGGCTTTCCATCAGCCCCGGGCGACGAAGCACCTCGGCATACAGTCCCTCCGTCGGCAGAAACAAGATGGCGAAGTCAGTGGTATGCGGCGGTTCCACATATTTATCGGCGATGGAACGCGCCTCCAACTTGATACGTGACTCAAGCGCCTTGCCTGCCGCTTCGGCACCCACCACATCGGCCCGGCCCTGCGCATCGAGCAAGCGCTCATAATCTTCGTTCGGGAACTTGGCGTCTATCGGCAGCCACAGGGGTTGGCCCAGCTCCGATTTTCCTGGGAGCTTGATCGCAAAATCAACCACATGCTTGCTGCCCGGCCGAGTCGCCACCTGTGCCGCGTATTGGTCGACAACAAATACCTGTTCGAGAAGCCCGGCAAGCTGCGCTTCACCGAAAATACCGCGGGTTTTGACATTAGTCAGCAGGTGTTTGAGGTCGCCCACGCCAGCAGCCAAAGTCTGCATCTCGCCCAGGCCCTTGTGCACTTGCTCCAAACGGTCAGCGACCTGCTTGAAACTTTCGCCCAAGCGGGCTTCCAGCGTGGACTGCAGCTTTTCATCCACTGTCGCCCGCATCTGATCCAGTTTTTTCTCATTGCCATCCTGCAGAGCTGTCAGGCGTTGTTCCACGACGAGGCGCACCTCACCGAGCTTGCGCTCGTTACCCTCAGACACCTGGCGCAATTGCTCGTTAAGGCCATCAGCAAAGCGCTTGAGCGCCATATCCTGGGCCTCGCGCGCTGCAGCCTGAGAAGCGGCCAGTTGCTGCTGCGTGACCCCAAGCTGGACTCTAAAGGAGTCGATCTGCTCGTTTTGCGTACGCGCCACGTCGCCAGACTGGGCCAGCAAGGCCTGCTGAAAGACAGAGAGGTTTTGGGTCAATTCAGTCCGGATCTCGCGGGAGCCACCCTGCACCTCCAGGCGAATTTCGCGCTCCATGCGTTCGTTGGCGGCAGCCAGGCCGGCAATGGCCGCCATCAGCTGAGGGGACAGACCCGAGCGGGACCGGGCTGCCATAACGAACCATAGGACCCAACAAGCGCCATTGACAATGGCAAACGCCAGCAAGGACCACAGAAGCCAATCAAGCATCAATCGTGGGCTCGATCAGGTCCGACTGGCAGGCGCCGAAGGCTGCGCGGTCAAACCGGCAGTCAATACACCCGGGTTCAAGGGCGTCAGCAGCGGTTGACCGGTAAAAAATGCGATCAGATTGTCTGCTGCCAAATTGGCCATCGCCAGACGCGTGGGAATGCTGGCGCTGGCAATGTGGGGGGTCAGCACAACGTTGGAAGCCTTCAGCAACTCGGGGTGCAGCTGGGGTTCGCCTTCAAACACGTCCAGGCCCGCCGCCGCAATCGTCTTGTTACGCAAGGCCTTAGCCAGTGCCGCATCATCAACAATCCCGCCACGCGCAATATTCACCAATGTCGCAGTGGGCTTCATGGAGGCCAACTCTGCGGCTCCAATCGCATGGTGGGAGCTGGGCGAATAAGGCAACACCAGCACCAGGTGGTCTGCGACTTCAAGCAGCTCCTGCTTACTGACGTAGCGGGCATTCAGATCGGCTTCGACATCAGACGCAAGCTGCGAACGATTGTGGTAAACCACTTTCATACCAAACCCATGGGCGCCCCGCCGGGCAATAGCCTGGCCAATGCGCCCCATCCCCAAGACGCCCAATGTGGCGCCATGGATGTCAGCACCAGCAAACAGGTCGTAACTCCATTTGTTCCACCGCCCGGCCCGCAGGTAATGCTCACTTTCGGTGATACGACGTGCGGTCGCCATGAGCAAGGCAAAGCCAAAATCAGCGGTGGTTTCAGTCAAAACATCAGGCGCGTTTGTGCCCAACACCCCGGCACGTGTCATCGCGTCCAAATCAAAGTTGTTGTAGCCGACGGCCATATTGGCGCAGATTCGAAGCTCAGGCGAGGCTGCAAGCACTGCGGCGTCGATCTGGTCGCCGCCGGTGGTGAAGGCACCCTGGACGCCCTGCAAGCGGCGGATCAACTCCAGCTTGGTCCAGACCTCATCCTTTGGATTATCAAAGACTTCGAAATATTCGGCCAGACGTTCTATCACTGCCGGAAATACGGCACGTGCCACCAGAACCCGAGGTTTTTGGGCCATATCTCAATGGGTCAAGTTGTATTGCAAGATGTACAGCACAGCACCGGCAAGATAACCAAGCAATGCGTAGGGACTGACTTTCTTGGCATACCAAAGGAAATCGATTTTCTCGATGCCCATGGCAGCAACGCCCGCTGCCGACCCAATGATCAGTATGGAGCCACCGGTACCCGCGCAGTAAGCCATGAACTCCCACAGAAAGCTGTCCGGCGGATACTGGGTCAAGCTGTACATGCCCATAGAGGCCGCGACCAGGGGCACATTGTCCACAACGGCGCTCACTAGGCCAATGAGCATGACGATGATGTCTTGACGCCCCACCTGATGATCCAACCAGGCCGCAATTGAGGACAGTATGTGCGTGTGCTCCAGGGTCGCAACCGCCAGCAGGATGCCAATGAAAAACGTGATCGAACTCATGTCGATGCGGGCCAAGGCACTCACCAGGGACAGATGTTCCTTTTGATCGTCGTCTTTGGCACGGTGCAGCAAGTCAGCCACCAACCAGAGCAGCCCAAGCCCAAACAATATGCCCATGAAAGGCGGGAGCTGGGTCAAGGTCTTGAAGGCCGGCACGGCGACAAGCACACCAAGGCCCATCACGAAGACCGTGTTGCGCTCAAACGCCGAGGTCTGCGGTACCTCACCTCCACCTGCAATGCGCGTTGGGGGCACCACCGGCTTCCCACGCAGAACCCAGGCCATGACCGTTAGCGGGACAAGTAAATTGGCCATCGATGCAATGAATACGCCCTTCATGATGGCCGCGGTTGTCACCTGCCCCCCGATCCAAAGCATGGTGGTGGTGACATCGCCAATTGGCGTCCAGGCGCCACCGGCATTGGCAGCGATGATGATGATGCCGGCAAAGAAAAGACGGTCTTCGCGTTTATCCAACAGCTTTTTCATCAGCGACACCATGACGATGGCTGTGGTCAGGTTGTCGAGGATCGAGCTCAGGAAAAAGGTCACGAAACCAACCAACCACATCAGGCTGGACAGTTTTGTGGTCCGGATGCGTGAGGTGATGACCTCAAAGCCGTCGTGCGCATCCACCACCTCCACAATGGTCATCGCACCGATCAGGAAAAACACGATTTGCGCCGTGCCCATCAAGGACTCGCCCAATTCAGCGCTCACCACCTTGGCATCAGCCGCAGTCATAGCATAGACCGACCACAACAGTCCAGCCCCAACCAGGGCAGAGGCAGACTTGTTGACCTTGATGGGGTGCTCCAAAGCGATGGCGAGGTAAGCAAGAACGAAAATAAGTGAGAGAGCGGTCAACACAGAGTAAGACTCCTTGGTGGATAGGCAATTAAGCGGGGCTCAGGCCCTCTCAAGCTACGTGCGCAATGTCAAACACCTGCCGCAGATAGGCCAGGTACTTTTCGTCATCGCACATATTCTTGCTCGGCGTATCGGACAACTTGGCCACGGGCTGGCCATTGCAGCGGACCATTTTGATCACAATTTGCAGCGGCTCATAGCCCAGGTCATTGGTCAGATTGGTACCGATGCCGAAAGCCAACTGGCAACGTCCCTGGAAGCGATGGTACAGCTCGATGGTACGCGGTACGGTCAGCGCATCGCTAAAGATCAGCGTTTTGGTGCGCGGATCGACGCGATTACGGCTGTAATGAGCCAGCATGCGCTCGCCCCATTCAAACGGGTCGCCACTGTCGTGGCGGGCTCCATCAAACAACTTGCAGAAAAAGAGGTCAAAGTCGCGCAAAAAAGCGCTCATGCCGTAAACATCGCTCAGCGCAATACCAAGATCACCCCGGTATTCCTTGGCCCACGATTCAAACGCATAAATCTGGCTGTCGCGCAGTCGCGGCCCAAGGGCTTGGCAAGCCTGCAGGTACTCATGGGCCATCGTCCCCAACGGCACCAGGCCCAGCTTCATCGCATACAGCACATTGCTGGTACCGGCCAATTGCCCACCAACACCAGCGGCATGACCAGGGCTGTGCCCTGTGCCCAACCGTGCCGACAACACGCGCAATACCTCTTCGTGCCAAGCATTGGAAAACCGCCGCCGGGTACCGTAGTCGGCGATCTTCAGGTCGCTCAGGCCTTCGCCCCGCAGCTGTCCAATCTTCACATCCAGCCGGCGCCGCCCCTCGAGCAGGTCTGGCAATCTCTGCGTATTGCGGAAGTAGACCTCGTTCACAATCGCCAGGACCGGGATTTCAAACAAAATCGTGTGCAGCCAGGGTCCCCGGATCGCGATGTCAATCTCGCCCGAGGGGAGCGCTGACACGGTAACGTACTTCTCGTTGAGCCGGAACAGCCCCAAAAAATCAACAAAATCGCTCTTGATGAAACGCATCGACCGCAAATAGGCCAACTCGGCATCCTGAAAGTGCAGATTGCACAGCAGCCGGATTTCATCACGTATTTCGCTGGCATAGGCAGCGAGCGGCCGACCTGATTGGCCGGTTTCAGGGTCTAAGGCTGGATTTCTGCACTTGAACCGGTATTCAACCTGAGCGCCCGGAAACTGATGCAGCACCACCTGCATCATGGTGAATTTATAGAGATCAGTATCGAGCAGGCTGCTGATAATCATGGCGTGACTTTATCAGTCCAGCCAGTTGGTGAACTGTTCTACAGGTACCCGCGGGGTGGTCAGCGTATTGACAAGTGCGCCTTGGTCAGCGTAGCCCAAGGCCATGCCACAGACCAGCATTTCATCCGGTGTCGCACCAATGTGCGGCATGATGATTTTTGCAAAGCCGTTCCATGCGGCCTGCGGACAGGTGTCCAGGCCTCGGCCTCGCGCCGCCACCATGATGCTTTGCAAAAACATCCCGTAGTCCACCAGCGAACCCCGACCCATCACCCGATCCATCGTGAACATCAATCCAACTGGCGCATCAAAAAACCGGTAGTTGCGCTGATGTTGGGCATGCATTTTGTCTTTGTCGGCTTTGCCAATACCCAGCAACCCGTAAAGACTCCAGCCATTTTCGCGGCGGCGGTCAATGTAGGGGCTGACCCATTTCTGGGGGTAATAGTCGTACTCCTCCTGATACATCGCGGCCAGGGATGGATCGGCTCGAGTGGCATCGTGAGCCGCGCAGACCTTGTCAACGAGTTCGGTCCGACTCGCTCCCTGCAACACATAGACCTTCCAGGGCTGGGTGTTGGTGCCAGACGGCGCGCGGCTGGCCGCTGCGAGCAAATCCGCCACGACCTCTTTGGCCACCGGTTGCGCGGTAAAGGCTCGAATCGATCTGCGCGAAAGAATGGCTTCGTCTACGATGTTTTGGCTCATACCAGTTTCTCCAATACTGCCTTTAAGGCCTTGGGTAAGGGCACCGGGCGCCGGCTTTGCCTGTCCACATAGACATGCACAAAGTGCCCTCTTGCTGCGGTCGATGACGCGCCAGCCGCAAACAACCCGATTTCATAGCGCACGCTGCTCGACCCCAACCGCGCCACGCGAAGGCCGGCCTCAACCACCTGAGGGAAGGCCAGTCCTGAAAAATAATTACATTGGGTCTCCACCACCAAGCCAATCGTCTCGCCATGCTGAATGTCGAGCACGCCGTGCTCAATCAGATGGGCATTCACAACTGTATCAAACCAGCTGTAGTACACCACGTTGTTCACATGCCCATAGGCATCATTATCTGACCAGCGGGTGCCAATTGAGCGGAAAACCCGATAAGCCGAACGTTCGTCGGGCTGTAATTTTTCAGAATCAACATTGGTCATGTCTGTGATTCAAAGCAAGCGTCAAAGGTACGACGATCTCGCGCCTTCAGCCCCTCGAAACTAAGTGCGAGTCGGCCCAGCCGGTCCCCACTGTGGGGATCGGCACCCGCCAGATAGAAAACCAGATCCGGGCTGAAGCGTGCGAACAACTGCCTCAAAGCATCGTCGAGGGCCCTCAGGTAATCGGCGTCACCGCACCCGTCCGGGAGTGCCACATCCAGGTCACTGACTTCCTTGGCAAACGGAAAATTTTTTTCTCCATGCAGTGACAAAGTAAACACCGTGTCGTCAGCCGCGAAAATCCGGGCGGTGCCATTGCCCTGGTGCACGTCCAGGTCAACTACCGCCACGCGCATCGGTCGCTGTCTTGAGGCATGACGGCCCCACTCAGCCTGCATCAGGCGAGCCGCCACGGCCACATCGTTGAACACACAAAACCCGCTGCCTCGGTTGGCGTAAGCATGGTGGGTTCCCCCTGCAAGATTGGCTGCCACACCCTCGCACATCGCCATACGCGCCGCGGCAATGGTCGCACCAACCGACCGTCGAGAACGCTCCACCATGGCTTCGCTCCAAGGGAAACCAATGGCACGCACCATGGCCGGGGCTATCGTCCCGTCTTTCAAAGACGCCACATAAGCAGGATCGTGAACCATAGCAAGCTCGCCATCGCTTGCGCGCGGCGCTTCCGACTGGCAAACCTGAGGCAAAGTAGCCAACAAACGGTCACGAAGCAGCCGATATTTGGCCATGGGAAACCGATGCCCCTCAGGCAAAGGCAAGACAAAATGATCCGAGTAAAAGGCCTGCATAAGACGATTGTGGCGCCACGCTCGCCCCGTTTTTTTTTAGGATAACAACTCTAATTTGTTGCAGCGCAACAAAAATCACTTGCCAAGCGGCCAGCCAACCCTATAATTCACATCATGCTGCACTGCAACATAGATCAAGAAATGCTTGATCGTCAAGCAGGCACGATTTTTTACCTTACTTAATGGAGATTTTCCTATGCTGACCGTCGAACAAGTCATGGCCTCCCACAAAGCCAACGTCGAAACCCTGATGGGTCTGACATCCAAGGCCTTTGAAGGTGTCGAGAAGATTGTTGAACTAAACCTGAGCGCCTCCAGGGCAGTCATGGCAGAAACAGCCGAACATGCCAAAGCGGTTTTGAGCGTTAAAGACGCCCAAGAACTCATGGCGCTGCAATCCGGTCTGCTTCAGCCCCTGGCTGAAAAAACAGCGGCTTACAGCCGTCACCTGTATGACATCGCTTCGGGCTCGACTGCCGAATTCGCAAAATCCGTTGAAGGCCAAGCTGCCGATGCACAGAAGAGTTTCATGGGTTTGGTCGACAATGCCGCCAAGAATGCCCCCGCCGGCTCTGAAACAGCCGTGGCTGTCATGAAGAGCGCAGTTGCTGCCGCAAGCAACGCCTTGGAGTCCGTGCAAAAAGCTGTCAAGCAGGCTACAGATGTGGCCGAAGCCAACTTTAACGCTGTTGCCGCCACTGCCGTCAACGCCACCAAGCCAGTGAGCAAAAAGCGCTAATCGGGCGAACTGATTCAATCACGTAGGCTATTTTTGGACATTTTCAGTGCCAAATTAGTGTAAACCCTGATATGCTCGCAATTAGTCAAGATTTACGGAAAGCTTAATTTCCAAAGGTTGTCTCCTCGGGTCCTTTCGAAGCCTTTTGGTTCAGGGATCCCTTAAGGGCTGGTCGCAAGATCAGCCCTTTTTTTTGACCCCTGATGGATGAACTATCTGGTCTTGGTGCTGATAGCAGCACGGAGCAGCGGCAACAGTCGGGCCATCGCTGTGCGACCGGCCTCGATTGACTTTTGGCGGGAAGCAAAGTCTGAACTGCCAATGGCGTTGAGTTCTGGCCGAACGACCACATCGGCATCACGCAACTCAAAGTAATTGATGCTTTTGCCCATGATGGAAAAGGTCTGCAGCAGAATTTGCAAACTGTCGCCAGCGGCGTTGGCCTCAGGCGCGCTGGAGATGTCGACCGCAACAATGAGCTCCGCGCCCATTTGCCGTGCGTAACGCACCGGCACTGGTGACACCAGCCCCCCATCCACATAGTCTCGACCGGATATCCTCACCGGCTGAAACAGGGCGGGTACAGCACTTGATGCACGCACAGCGGTTGCGGTGTCGCCACGCTGAAACATCACGCCCAGTCCATTGTTGAGATCAGTGGCGACAATACCGAGGGGCATGCCCATGTTTTCAATCAGCTTCCCGTTGACCTGAAGGCTCACATATCGGGCGAGCGCCTCACCCCGCAATAGGCCTCGACTGAAAATGGGCAGGGTCCAGTCGGCGAAGGTCGCCTCCTCCATGCTTTCTGCGATGTGCTGCAACTGTGCGCCGGTCTTGCCACTGGCGTAGAACGCCGCCACCAGACTGCCCGCAGAAGTTCCCACCACCATATCGGGCCGGATTCCCGCCTCTTCCAAGACCTGAATTACCCCTACATGTGCAAAACCGCGCGCAGCACCGCCTCCCAACACCAGCCCGATGCGTGGTGGCCGCTTGGGCGTCACCACCACCACAGGCGATTCCGGGGGCGCAACCGGCGGTGGCGCGACGGCACAGCCGGCAAAAAAGGCCACGCTGGCCACGCCAATCAGGCGAATCAATAGGTGTGTCATAGATGCTTCTTATTGATAATGATTCTTGTTTGTGTTAAATTACAACCTATCAACTAGGAGCCTTGGAGCAAACATGTTTTTTAAAAAAATTCAACTGGCCTGCGCCCTGGTCTTGGGTGCTTCGGCAGTTTCAGCGGCTGAACAGACCCTCAATATTTATTCGGCCCGCCACTACCCGACGGATGAAGCGCTGTATGCGAACTTCACCAAGAGTACCGGCATCCGCATCAATCGTGTGGATTCTGATGATGCAGGTATTCTCGCTCGGCTCAAGGCGGAGGGTGCCGCATCCCCCGCCGATGTGATTTTGCTGGTCGATGCGTCGCGCTTATGGAAGGGTGAATTTGAGGGCCTTTTCCAATCGGTCAAATCCAAATCTTTGGACGATGCCATTGCGCCACAGTTCCGTGGCAAGACCAGCACGGATGGCGGAACGCCCTGGTTTGGCTTCTCAACCCGGGCCCGCATTGTGGTCTACGACAAGGCGACGGTGCAAAAATCAGATGTCGACACCTATGAGGCGCTGGCTGAACCCGCCAACAAAGGCAAGCTGTGCATTCGGTCAGGCTCCCACCCGTACAACCTGTCCCTGTTTGGCGCCATCATGGAGCACTTGGGTGAAGCCAAGACGCAGACTTGGCTCAAAGGGCTGGTAGACAACATGGCCCGAACACCCAAAGGGGGCGACACCGACCAGATCAAGGCCGTCGCTGCGGGCGAGTGCGCCATTGCTGTGACCAACACCTACTACCTGGCCCGCATCATGCGCTCTGACAAAGCCGACGACAAGGCCACGATGAACCGCCTGGGCATCGTGTTTCCGAATCAGTCCAGCTGGGGCACACACGTGAATATCGCTGGGGGCGCTGTGGCCCGCCATGCCAAAAACACGGCGAATGCTATCAAGTTTCTGGAGTATCTGGCCACGCCCGCCGCACAGGCCCATTTCGCTGACGGCAACAACGAGTGGCCAGTTGCCAAAGGCGTGACTTTCAGCAACGAAGCGCTGCAAGCCATGAGTGGGGGCAGCTTCAAGAGCGAAACCATTCCAGTGGCAGTGATCGGGATGAACCAGGTCAAGGTCCAACAAATGCTGGACCGGGTTGGGTTCCGATAGGACAGCGCCGCCGGTTTACTACAAATATAATAGCTAGCAGCCCATAGCCCACGAGGCTTGGGCTGCTTTTTTACTGGAAATCAGCCCGCGGTAGCTTCCTGCTGCTCTGGTTTGGAGCGGCCTTCTTTCTTCGGCAGAGGTTGAATGTCCAGCAAGACCTCCGTCTTGCTTTCGTCCTTGTCGTCAAGGTCTACGGTCAACCGCCCACCATCGGTGAGCCGCCCAAACAGCAGTTCATCAGCCAAGGCACGGCGAATGGTGTCCTGAATCAGACGTTGCATGGGGCGCGCACCCATCAAAGGGTCAAAGCCTTTCTTGGCCAGATGTTTACGCAACTTGTCAGTGAAAGTAACGTCGACCTTCTTGTCCGCCAGCTGTGACTCCAGTTGCAGCAGGAACTTGTCCACGACCCGCAAAATGACCACTTCATCGAGCGCCTTGAAGCTGACCACCGCATCCAGCCGGTTGCGGAACTCGGGCGTGAACAGGCGTTTGATGTCGGCCATTTCATCGCCGGCTTCCCGTGGGTTGGTGAAGCCGATCGTGGCCTTGTTCATGGTCTCCGCACCGGCATTGGTCGTCATGACAATGATCACGTTGCGGAAGTCGGCTTTACGGCCATTGTTGTCGGTCAGGGTGCCGTGGTCCATGACCTGCAACAGCACATTGAAGATCGCCGGGTGGGCTTTCTCGATTTCGTCAAGCAGCAGCACACAGTGGGGCTTCTTGGTAATGGCCTCGGTCAGCAGACCACCCTGGTCAAAACCCACGTAGCCGGGGGGCGCGCCTATCAGGCGGCTCACAGCGTGCTGCTCCATGTATTCGCTCATGTCAAAGCGAATCAGGTCAATGCCCATGATATAGGCGAGCTGCTTGGCCGCTTCCGTCTTGCCGACGCCGGTCGGACCGCTGAACAAGAAAGAGCCGATCGGCTTGTCGCCCTTGCCCAGGCCAGACCGTGCCATTTTGACGGCCGAGGCCAGCATATCGAGCGCTTTGTCCTGCCCGAACACCACGTTCTTCAGGTCCCGCTCCAGGGTCTTGAGCTTGCTGCGGTCATCATTGGAGACGTTGGCTGGCGGAATACGGGCAATCTTTGCCACAATTTCCTCCACCTCGGTCTTACCAATGATTTTCTTGCGTTTGGACGGTGCCAAGATGCGTTGCGCTGCGCCAGCCTCGTCGATCACGTCAATCGCCTTATCGGGCAAATGCCGGTCGTTGATGTATTTGGCGCTCAGATCAGCAGCGGCTTGCAGGGCGGCAACAGCGTACTTGACGTTGTGGTGCTCCTCAAACCTTGACTTGAGACCCTTCAAGATGTCAACAGTCTGCTCAATCGTCGGCTCAACCACATCAATTTTCTGAAAGCGCCGAGACAGTGCCGCATCTTTCTCGAAAATACCGCGGTACTCGGTGAAGGTGGTGGCCCCGATGCACTTGAGTGCGCCGGAACTCAAGCCCGGCTTGAGCAGATTGGAGGCGTCCAGCGTACCCCCAGAGGCTGCCCCAGCACCGATCAGCGTGTGAATTTCATCAATGAACAGAACCGCATTGGGTTTGTCCTTGAGTGATTTCAGAACACCTTTGAGGCGCTGCTCAAAATCACCACGGTATTTTGTCCCGGCCAGCAGCGCGCCCATGTCCAGGGAGTACACCACCGAGTCGGCCAAGATTTCTGGCACATCTTTTTGAGTGATGCGCCAAGCCAAGCCCTCGGCGATAGCGGTCTTGCCAACGCCCGCCTCGCCCACCAACAGCGGGTTGTTCTTGCGCCGGCGGCACAAGATCTGAATGACACGCTCCACCTCATATTCGCGCCCGATCAGCGGGTCAATCTTGCCGTCCTTGGCCATCTGGTTCAGGTTTTGGGTGTACTGCTCAAGCGGCGACGCTTTTTCG
>RFWA01000004.1 GCA_009922295.1 Betaproteobacteria bacterium | reverse complement strand
TGCTGGCCGCGCTTGTCCGAACGGCGTGAGCGCAGCGAACTCAGTGAGTTGCGCGGCCCGGGCGCAGGGCGAGCATCGCAGCAGCGTCGGCTCAGCGCGCCGACCACCCCGGACGCGCTCCCGGCAGCCAGCCCCGGCCGCGCGGCGGACCTTGACGCCATTTGCGGTAGAGTTTCAACCTGCACAGTTCAAACAACCCACAACAACAACCATGATCCCAATCAACCCCGCCGCCCGCGCCAACGTCCACCTCATCGACCACCCTCTGGTGCAGCACAAGCTCACCCTGATGCGCAAAAAAGAGGCCAGCACCAACAGCTTTCGCCGGCTGCTGGGAGAGCTGTCCAGCTTGATGGCCTATGAGGTCTGCCGGGGCATGGCGGTGCAGGATGTTGAGATTGAAACCCCGCTGGAGGTCATGAACGGCAAGCAGATTGACGGCAAGAAGCTGGTGTTTGTGTCCATCCTGCGCGCTGGCAACGGCATTCTGGACGGTGTCTTGTCGGTTGTGCCCGGTGCGCGCGTCGGCCATATCGGCCTGTACCGAGACCCGGCCACGCTGCAGGCGGTGGAGTATTACTTCAAGATGCCCAAGAACATGGAAGAGCGCGACATCGTGATTGTTGACCCGATGCTTGCCACCGGTAACTCGGCGGTGGCGGCCGTGACGAGACTCAAGGCCTGCAAGCCCAAATCCATCAAGTTTTTGTGCCTGCTCACCTGTCCCGAGGGCATCAATGCCCTGCACCAGGCCCATCCGGATGTGGCGGTGTTCACAGCGGCCATCGACCGCGAGCTTAACGACCACGGCTACATCCTGCCCGGTCTGGGCGACGCCGGTGACCGGATTTTTGGTACGCAATAAGGCTGAGGGTCGCTGGGACTGGGAGGAACGACTCAGCGCCGGCGGGCTGAGCGCACGCCGGGCAGGTCCGCCACGGTGCCGAGAACCCGGGCCAGCCGGCCCGAATCAGACACCTCGACGGTAAAGGTCATCCAGGCTGTGCCCTTGACGGTTTGGGTCTGCACGGCAATCACATTGGTCTTGTCTTTGGCAAACACTTCTGAAATGTCGCGCAGCAGACCCTGCCGGTCGGCGGCCTCTACGGACACGTCTACCGGGTAAACCGCTTCCTTCAGGCTGCCGACCGGCTCGCCCCAGGCCACCTCGATGACGCGTTCGCCGTTGCGCGCCACCATTTCACGCAGGTTGGAACAATCTGCCCGGTGCACGCTGACACCCTTGCCACGCGTGACAAAGCCGCAAATTGCATCGGGCGGAGCCGGTTTGCAGCATTTGGCCAGCTGCGTCATCAACGAATCAACGCCTACCACCAGCAAGCCGCCCTTGGCCGGCTGCGCTGTGCTGCGCGGCTTGCGCAGCAGCGGTAGGTCGGCGTCCGCATCGGTGGGCTCAGGGGGGCGCAGCAGCAGCTCAATGTTACGCAAGGAAAATTCGTCCTTGCCCACCACCTCAAACAGATCGTCGGCCGCGTTAAAGCCCAGTTGCACCGCCAAGTCGTCCAGCTTGAGGGCAGTGCGCCCCTCGCGTTGCAGCAATTTCTCCACGGCCTCCCTGCCCTTGGCCACGGTTTCGTCCAGCGCCAGGGCGTTGAACCATGCCCGCACCTTGGCGCGAGCGCGGTGGCTGACCAGGTAGCCCAGCTCAGCGTTGAGCCAATCGCGCGACGGGCCTCCCTCCTTGGCCACCGTCACCTCCACGGTCTGGCCGTTTTTGAGCGGGGTGTTCAGCGGCACCATGACGCCGTCGAGCCGGGCGCCGCGGCAACGGTGGCCCAGGTTGGTGTGCACGCTGTAAGCAAAATCGACCGCAGTGGCACCCTGGGGCAGTTCCACAATGGCAGCATCGGGCGTCAGCACGTAAATGCGGTCGTCAAACACGCCCGGGCCCTGCGCGCCCGAGAGCTCGCGTTCCCAGGCCAACAGTTGACGCAGCACCGCAATTTTGGCGTCATAGGCGCCCGTGGCGGACACGCCGGCATAGCCCTTGGTACCGGCTTCCTTGTAGGCCCAGTGCGCGGCCACGCCGTGCTCGGCGTGCTCGTGCATGGCCTGGGTGCGGATCTGGATTTCGATCGGCTGGCCGCCCGCGTCGCGCACAACGGTGTGCAACGATCGGTATCCATTCACCTTGGGTCGGGCAATGTAGTCATCAAACTCTTCGGTGATCGGCGCAAACTGGCTGTGCACCCAGCTCAAGGCGGCGTAGCAGTCAGGGACGCTGGCAACCACCACCCGCAGGGCGCGGATGTCGTGGATCTGTTCAAAACCGAGCGACTTGCCACGCATCTTGCGCACGATGCTGTAGATGTGTTTGGGCCGCCCCTGCACCGTGGCCAGCACGCCTTGCGCCTGCAGGCCGGCCTGCACCTCGTCGCGCAGGCGCTGCACCTGGGCTTCACGCTGGGTGCGCTTTTCATCCAGCAACCCGGCCACCGTGCGGTAGGTGTCGGGCTCCAGAAAACGGAAGGCCAGGTCTTCCATTTCCCACTTGATCTCCCAGATGCCCAAGCGGTTGGCCAGCGGCGCAAAGACCTGCAGCGACTCGGCCGCCAGCCCGGGCGGCAGCGGCAGCTTGGTCTGAGCAAAGTGGCGCAGCGTCTGCAATCGCGAAGCCAGCCGCAGCATCACCACCCTAAGGTCACGCGAAAACGCCAGAAGCATCTTGCGCACGTTCTCGGTCTGGGCGGCGGCCGTCTGAGCCATCGGGATCGCTGCGCTGCGCGCGCCGACGGCCTGAACCTGGCGCGCCTGGCGCTGCAAGCGCACCAGTTGGGTGGTCTCTATGGCCAGGGTGGCGAAGTTGTCGCCAAAGCCCTTGGCGATGGCCTCCTGCGGCTTGTTCAGGTGTTCGCAGGCGTAGACCAGGTAGCTGGCGGCCTGCATGGCTTCGGAGCCGCCGATCAGCCGCAAAATGAGGGCCACGGCGTCGGCATGCGCCAGCGTGTTCTCGCCAGTGCCCAGGGTTTCACCGGCCAGCAGCGGTTCGGCAAAGGCACGAGCACGCGTCAGCGCATCGACCTGATCGGGCAGGCTGTGGGCAGTGGCTTGGAGCAGTGGCGAGGACGATGCCGCGCCCGAGGGTTCGGCAGGCAGGCTTTTCATGGGCTGATTGTCACTGCCGTCCCAGCCTTAGCCCAGCAAAAAATCAGACACCGCCTGCACCTGGTCGTCGGCGATCAGGGTTGGGGCATGCCCAACGCCGGCAAACTGCAGCAACCGGGCTCGCGGCCCGCGCTGCGTCATCGCCTGGGCCGTGAGTGGCGACAGCAGGTCAGAGTCGGCGCCGCGCAGCAAGAGCGTTGGCAGCGCCAGGTTGTCGTAGAGCTGCCACATCACTGCCTCACCCTGCGCGGCAGCCTCTGGTGTCACCAGCCTAAACGGCAGGGCCAGCGCTGGGTCGTAGTGCAGGCGCAAGCGATCGCCGCCGTCAGCAATGGGCTTGACCATGGGCCGCGACAGCGCCAGCCATTGCGCCGGCGTGTGCGGCCCAAAGCTGCTGGCAATCGCCCACAGCGCGTCGGCCGCTTGCTGCAGCGAATCAAATTCACCGCCACGACCCAGGTACTGCCCGATGCGCTGCAGCGCTTGCCACTCAATGGTGGGGCCAACATCATTGAGCACCAGGCGGCGCACACCAGCTGTTCCTAGATGGGCACAAACCGCCATGCCAATCAGTCCGCCCATGCTGGTGCCGACCCAGTCCAGGGTGGCCGCCTTCAGTTGGCCGATCAGGGTCAGCATATCGGCGGCATAGGTCGGCACCTGGTAGGCCATGGGGTCGGCCAGCCAGTCGCTATTACCCCGTCCCACCACGTCCGGGCAGACCACCCGCAGGCGCTGGCCGGCACGCTCAGCCCGTTCACACAGGGCCCGGGCCAGCACATCAAAGTCACGGCCCTGGCGCGTCAATCCATGCACGCACAGCACCACATGGTCTGCATCAGGGTCGCCCCAGGACCAGTAGGCCATGCGGTGGCCGTTGGCCGCATCCGGGCAATGAATGAAGTGGGGGGTCGGTTCAGTCATGGTGAAATCGGGGTTGAATCAACGGCTATCCTAAGGCCAACTCACAAGGAATCAACATGCTAAAAGGTAAAACAGCACTGGTCACAGGCTCCACCAGCGGTATTGGCCTGGGCATCGCCCGGGCGCTGGCCGCGCAGGGCGCCAACATCGTGCTCAATGGTTTTGGCGACGTCGAGGGGCCGCGGGCTGCCATCGCCGCATTGGGGGTGCAGGTGGCCTACCACGGCGCCGACATGAGCCGCGCAGCCGAGATTGAGGCCATGATGGCCTACGCCACCACCACCTTCGGCCGCGTCGACATCCTGGTCAACAACGCCGGCATCCAGCATGTGGCCCGCATCGAGAATTTTCCAACCGAGCGCTGGGACGCGGTGATCGCCATCAACCTCAGCAGCGCCTTTCATGCCACCCGGCTGGCACTGCCGGCCATGCGTGAGGCCAATTGGGGTCGCATCATCAACCTGGCCTCGGTGCACGGGCTGGTGGCCTCGGCTGAAAAGTCAGCTTATGTGGCGGCCAAACACGGGCTGGTCGGGCTGACCAAGGTCACTGCGCTGGAAAACGCCACCACCGGCGTCACCTGCAACGCCATCTGCCCGGGCTGGGTGTTGACGCCACTGGTGCAAAAGCAGGTGGATGCGCGCGCGGCCTCGCAGGGTGTGAGCAACGACGAGGCGATCCGGCAACTGCTGGGCGAGAAAGAGCCATCGATGCAATTCACGACGCCTGATGAACTGGGCGCACTGGCGGTGTTTCTGTGCTCAAGTGCCGGCAACAATGTGCGGGGCGTGGCCTGGAACATGGACGGCGGGTGGGCCGCGCAGTAGCCGAGTCCCAGTCGACTATTTCAGGTGGACGGTACCCGAGACCGTCACACTGACCGCCGTCTTGCCAGCTTCGACCGGAATCGGCGCATCTGCCATGGCTACGCCGGGCGCCTGGGCCATGAGCCGCATGCGCGGCAACACGCCCTGCTCCTGGTTACCGACCTGAACCTCTCCCAGGGTGTACCCGGTAAAGCCAAAACCACGGGCAATCTCCAGGGCGCGGGCCCGAAAGCGCTCAATCGCCTGGGCCTGTACCTCGTTCTCCACCCGGCTGCGCTGCTCACGACTCAGGGAAAAATTGACGCCGGACACGGTCAAGCTCGTCAACCTGCCCGCTGTGGCGGCTATACGGCCAATGTCGCGCCCCTCCAGCACCAGTTCTGCCGTGCCCTGCCAACCGGTGTGCTTGCCTTCACGGTTCTGGCGCGGATAAAGATTGAACTGCCCGGTGCGCACCTCCAGTTGGCCGGGCTGAGCCGCCTTGCGTGCCTCAACCAGGGCACTGTCCAAGGCCACCTTCAGCTGGCTTTGCACCAGGGCGGCGTCGCTGCCATCGCGCGTGGTGCTGAGCGACATAGACAGCACATCCTGTTGCACATCTGCCACAGCACTGGCCGACAGCTGCACCACATTGCCCGGTGCTGTCATCGGTAAATTTTGGCAAAAAGTGAGTCCAGACCATGCCAGGATTGAGGTCGTAGCTATATTTTTAATAGCAATTTTCATTGGGGCTCCTGTTGACCTTGTCGGCGAGGCCGCGGTTGCACGGGGAAGTCGTCCGACTTTCTGGGCCATCTGGCTTGACCGGAGGCGCGGCCTGCTGCCGAAGTTGGCGACGTAGATCCGCCCTCTCTTCCTCTGACAGGTGACGCCTGGGCTCAGACGCCCAGCCCTGAGGGCTGTTCTGCTGATCGCCTCCCCTCTGGCCTTGGGAGCCTGATGGTGGCGTCAGTGCCGAACGTAACTCGGCCCGGCGTTGCTCCAAGGCGATAGGAGCCGCGCCAGGCTCACGCCTTTGGCCCGATGGTCCCTGGGCACAAACACCCGCATCGAGCAACAGGGACAAAAACAACAGAGCGATCCGCATGGCCAACACGTTAACACCGGTTTGGAGCAAGATCGGCATTGTTCTCCAGATTGACAGTCGTACAAACCGTATTTGTAACAGTGTGTGAGCCTGTGGGGAATTAACGGCGCCCTGGCCGACCAAGCGGCAAAATCACCCTGGTTACACATCGAGCCCTATCCCAATGAGCCAAGCGTCCAGCCGAAATGACAAGATCGTGATCGTCGACGACGATGCACGCATTCGCGACCTGCTTCGCCGCTATTTGACGCAGGAGGGCTTCGATGTTCTGCAGGCGGAAGACGGCAAGGCGCTGAATCGCATCTTGCTGCGCGACAACGTCGATTTGATCGTGCTGGACCTCATGATGCCCGGCGAAGACGGCGTGTCGATCTGCCGGCGTCTGCGAGCGGCCAAAGACCGCACACCCATCATCATGCTGACCGCCAAGGGTGAGGACGTCGACCGCATCGTCGGTCTGGAGGTCGGCGCCGATGACTATCTGGGCAAACCATTCAACCCACGCGAACTGCTGGCCCGGATCCACGCCGTACTGCGGCGGCGCCCTACCCTGGAGGCGCCCGGCTCGCCCGCGACCGACGCCGAGATCGTGAGCTTTGGTCCCTTTACGTTTGACATGGGCACCCGAGTCTTGCGCCGTGCCAATGAAGACCTCCTGCTGACGACAGGCGAATTTGCCATGCTAAAAGCCCTGGTGCGCCATCCGCGCCAGCCCCTCTCGCGCGAAAAACTGGCCCAACTCGCACGTGGCCGTGATCTGGAAGCCTTCGACCGCAGCCTGGATGTCCAGGTGTCACGCTTGCGTAAATTGCTCGAAGTCGATCCCAGCGCGCCCCGTTACATCCAGACGGTGTGGGGCGTGGGCTATGTGTTCGTGCCGGACGGTTCAAACTGATGCCCTTGACGCCGCACCCAGGCGACTTTGCGTTGCCGACGCGCGCCGGCGTCAGCCTGTTCTGGCGCACTTTCTTTCTGCTGGCTTTGCTGCTCCTGGGCAGCATGGCGGCCTGGCTGCAAACCATTCGAGCCATGGAGTCCGAGCCCCGCGCGCTGCAAACCGCGCAAGAGATCGCGTCTCTGGTGAACCTGAGCCGCGCCGCTCTGGTGCACTCGGACGCTATCAACCGGGTTTCCCTGATCAAAACCATGACCGAGCAGGAGGGTGTGCGCATTCTGCCGCGCGAGCCCGGCGACACCGTCGACTCTTTCGACTCCGACGCCTCGGGCCAGCGGATCACGCGAGAGCTGGTCGCCCTGCTGGGACCTGGCACCGAACTGGCCAACCAGGTGAACAAGCAGGAAGGGCTTTGGATCGGCTTCACCATCGATGGCGACCGCTACTGGTTGCGCACAGATCGTGCCCGTTTCAACCGCACCGGCGGCCCAACTTGGATCATCTGGTTGATGACAGTCACCGCGCTGTCGCTCGCCGGCGCTGCGCTCATCGCGCGCCTGATCAACCGGCCGCTCAAGCAACTGTCTTTGGCTGCGTTCCGGGTGCGGGAGGGGGATCTTGATGCCAGCACACTGGACGAGTCCGTCACTACCCCAGAAATTCTGGCGGTCAATTCGGGCTTTAACCGAATGACACGCAAGCTGGCGGAGGTGGAGCATGACCGCGCCATCATGCTCGCCGGCATATCGCACGACCTGCGCACGCCCCTGGCTCGACTGCGTCTGGAAACCGAGCTCAGCGTCGCTGACCCGCAGGCACGCGACCACATGGCGTCAGACATCGCGCAGATTGACGCCATCATCGACAAATTTCTTGATTACGCCCGCCCTGGCAGAGTGCACTTGGTCAACGTGCCCTTGCGGCCCGTTCTGGAAGCGTGCATCTACAGCCTGACAAGTCAGGATGACATTCAGGTTCATTTGGCGCTGCCGGAGCAGCTTGCGGTGCTGGCTGACGAGGTGGAGCTGGGGCGCGTCGTGACCAATCTGCTGGAGAATGCCCGCCGCTACGGACGCTCCGTCGGCACGGACATTGCACATGTGGAGATCAGCGCCCGTGTCAATCCACCATGGGTGCTGTTGCAGGTGCGCGATCATGGGCCCGGCGTCTCAGCCGAACAATTGGTCCGCTTGACGCAGCCCTTTTACCGCGGCGACTCGGCCCGCACCGAAGCCAAAGGCGCTGGCCTAGGTTTGGCCATCGTGGAAAAAACCCTGCAACGCATGGGCGGCTCGCTCTTGCTGGCCAATGCCGAGGGTGGAGGCCTCAGCGCCAGCATCTTGCTGCAACGCGCGCCGCGAACCAGCGCGCATGCCAACACCGGTATCACGGGAGCAAGCGTCGCTTTGGAACAACAAACTCGACTCAATTCGCCTTGAGGCGCGCCGCCCTGTCATGTTGTCGGCACGGATGAGGCACTTGACGTAAACTGCTTGCTAACTTATTGATAGCACGCCCATCAATGTAGCAGGGGCATTCGGCGATATTTCACCCAAGAATCACGGCGTTTCATGACTTTGTTGACGACTGATTTCTCGAACTCCAGGGCCCTGATCATCGATGGCAGTCCGATGACCCGGGCCATTTTGACATCGCAGTTTCGGGAATTCGGTTTCGAAAAAGTCACTCAGTGCACCAGCCTGTCCGAGGCGCGTGAGCAGTTCAGCGAAAGCGCCTTTGACGTGGTGCTGTGCGAACATAACTTCGCAAACGAAACCCCGACTGGCATAGACCTGGTCGACGAATTGCGCAGCAAGCAGATGCTGCCCATGTCGACGGTGGTGTTCATGCTCACCGGCGAGGCCTCTTATCCCCGTGTGGCTGAGGCTGCCGAAACCGGGCTGGACGGCTACCTGCTCAAGCCACACAAGGCGAACCAGTTGCACGAGCGGCTGCGCCTGGCCTGCTACCGCAAGGATTCGTTCCGCGAGGTCTTTAGCGCGATGGAGCAAAAAGCCTTTGACGTGGCGGCCGACCTGTGCCTGGAGCGCTACCAGCACCGCGGTCTGTTCTGGCTGTACGCAGCGCGCGTTGGGGCTGAGTTGCTCATGCGCACCAACCGCTTCCAGGAGGCGCAGGAACTCTACGAAGCCATTGCCGAGGCCAAAACCGCACCATGGGCCAAACTCGGCGTCGCCCGCGCCATGATGGAATCGGGTGACACGGTGGGGGCTGCCAATGCGCTGGGCGCCTTGCTTGAGGAGGATCCCAGCTTTGCCGACGCCTACGATGTGATGGCGCGGGCCCAGTTTGAACTGGGCAACGTCGCCCAGGCCCGTGCTACCTACAAGATGGCCTGCGACATGACGCCCGACTCCGTGCCGCGGCTGCAAAGCCTGGCGATGATGAGCTTTTACGCCGGCGACACCAAAGAGGCCGCGCAATTGTTGGACAAGGCCACCCGCATCGGCCTGGACTCCAAACTATTTGACTGCCAGACCTTGGTGGTGCTGGCGTTCACGCAGCTCGACGCCAACGACCATCGCGGCCTTCAACGCAGCCGCGACAACTTCACCCGCCTGCTTGAACGCAACCCGGGTAGTGCCCGCCACGAGCGCGGGGTGGTGATGATCGACGCCATGCTGGCCCTGTTGAAGAATGAGCGCGCCACACTGCTGACGCTGGTGCGTGAGCTGGAGGGCGCCACCAAAACCCCGGAATTTGATTTTGAAGCCGCCTCCAACTTGATCGGCTTGATGACGCGACTGGTCAAGCGCGATGTGAGGGTTGACCAGGCGGATGCGCGGATTCAGACCATGGCGATGCGCTTTTGCACCTCACGGCCACTGACGGAAATGCTGGCCGGCGCGGCCAATGGCAACACCGGGTATGCGGAAAATATCCGCATTGCCGGTAAACAAATCCAAAAAAATTACCCAGAGCGCCGTCACCCTTGGCCTGATGGGCGACCCAGCCATGGCTGTACGCCAGCTGATCATCGAGGGCCAGACCACGCTCAACTCGAAACTGATCGAAACCGCCCATCAGGTGTTGGAGCGCTACCGTGACAAGATCAACGATGCCAACCAGATGGATGAGGTGGTCCAAACGCTGCGACGGCAGTTCGGCAGCAAGACGCGTCAGGGCAACGGATCGAGCCCGGACAAGCGCAAAAGCGGCGGTCTTAAGCTGCAGATCGACCACATTTAACCGCTAGCCCAGTCCTTGACGCCTGGGCTTGCCCGGCAAAAGGGCGCTCTTGGCAGCAGGCTTGGCCCCCAATGCCCGTGGCGGCAAGCCCGTGTGCTGGGTCAGCAGGCGCCCGCGCACTGGCGACACTGGTCCAGCCGCAGATGATGCGCCGGACGAATGAGGCAGCGTGGCGGTCGAGTTCTTGCGCCTTGCGCTGGTGTAGCCGCCATCGGTCAGGGGCTGAAAGGTCGGAATCAGGTGGTGCCGGCCATTGCCAATCAGGTCGGCCCGGCCCATGGCCTTGAGCGCCTCACGCAGCAGCGGCCAGTTGTTGGCGTCGTGGTAGCGCAAAAAAGCCTTGTGCAGGCGCCGGCGCCGCTCCCCGCGCACGATGTCCACCGTCTCGCTGTCGCGACCGATCTTGCGCAGCGGGTTCTTGTTGCTGTGGTACATCGCGGTGGCGGTGGCCATCGGGCTGGGGTAGAAGGTCTGGACTTGGTCAGCCCTAAACCCATTCTTCTTGAGCCACAGCGCCAGATTCATCATGTCTTCGTCGCTGGTGCCCGGGTGGGCCGCGATGAAGTAGGGAATCAGGTACTGCTTTTTGCCGGCTTCCAGGCTGAACTTGTCAAACAGGGTTTTGAACTTGTCGTAGCTGCCGATACCCGGCTTCATCATCTTCGACAAGGGCCCGGCCTGGGTGTGTTCGGGGGCAATCTTCAGGTAGCCGCCCACGTGATGCGTGACCAGTTCCTTGATGTACTCGGGGCTTTGCACCGCCAGGTCGTAGCGCAGGCCGGAGCCAATCAGGATTTTCTTGATGCCTTTGAGCGCGCGGCCGCGCCGGTACATCTTGATCAACGGCGCGTGGTCGGTGCCCAGGTTGGAACAGATGCCAGGGTAAACACAGCTCGGTTTGCGGCAGGCCGCCTCGATCTCGGGGCTGCGGCAGCCCAGCCGGTACATGTTGGCGGTAGGGCCACCCAGGTCGGAGATGGTGCCGGTAAAACCCTGCACCTTGTCGCGGATGTCCTCAATTTCGCGGATCACCGAGTCTTCCGAGCGGCTTTGGATGATGCGGCCCTCGTGCTCGGTGATCGAGCAGAAGGTGCAGCCGCCAAAGCAGCCGCGCATGATGTTCACGCTGAAGCGAATCATCTCCCAGGCCGGGATCTTGGTCACACCGTCATGGCCGCCCTGCGCGTCGGCATAGGCCGGGTGCGGGCTGCGTGCATAAGGCAAGTCAAACACCAGGTCCATCTCGGCGGTGGTCAGCGGAATCGGCGGCGGTGTGATCCAGACATCCCGCGCCGTCACGCCTTCGCCGTGCGCCTGCACCAGGGCCCGGGCGTTGCCGGGGTTGGTCTCCAGGTGCAGCACCCGGTTGGCGTGGGCGTACAGCACGGGGTCGGCACGCACCTGCTCAAAGCTGGGCAAGCGGATCACCGAGCGATCGCGCGGCGGCACCTTGATCTTGCCTTGGGTGGTGGGCAGGTTCGGGTTGGCAAAAAAGGTCAGCGGTGCCACCGCTGGAACGCTGGCTGGCATGGCCTCCGGCCTGGCATCCGGTTTCACATCAAATCGGCCCTCAGCCCCCGTCGTTATTGGAGTTTCAGCTACATTTTTAGTAGCATCCTCCTTGGCGCAGCTGCTGCCCTGTTCGGCCGCCTGCTCCGAGGTGGTCAGGTAGGGGTTGACCTGGGCTTCCACCCGGCCCGGCACATCGACCTGGGTCGAGTCGATCTCAAACCAGCCGCGCCCGGTCTCATCATCCGGCCGGCGCACAAAGGCGGTGCCGCGCACATCGGTGATGGCCTCGACCGGCTCGCGCGCGGCCAGCCGGTGCGCGATCTCCACAATTGCCCGCTCAGCGTTACCGTAAAGTAGCAAATCGCATTTTGCGTCCACCACAATTGAGCGGCGCACCTTGTCGGACCAGTAGTCGTAGTGCGCAATACGGCGCAGCGAGCCCTCGATGCCGCCCAGCACAATCGGCACGTCCTTGAAGGCCTCGCGGCAACGCTGGCTGTAGACGATGGCCGCCCGGTCCGGCCTCTTGCCGCCCACGTCACCCGGGGTATAGGCGTCATCGCTGCGGATCTTGCGGTCGGCGGTGTAGCGGTTGATCATGGAATCCATGTTGCCCGCCGTCACGCCCCAAAAAATGTTGGGCTTGCCCAGCACCTTGAAGGGCTCAGCGCTTTGCCAGTCGGGCTGGGCGATGATGCCCACCCGGAAGCCCTGCACTTCGAGCATGCGGCCGATCACGGCCATGCCAAAGCTCGGGTGGTCAACGTAGGCGTCGCCGGTCACCAGCACGATGTCACAGCTGTCCCAACCCAGCTTGTCCATCTCGGCCCGGCTCATCGGCAGGAAAGGCGCCGTGCCAAAGCGGGCCGCCCAATACTTGCGGTAGCTCGACAGCGGTTTGGCCGCGCGCGCGAAAAAGGAGACGTCGAGAGGGGCGTTCATGGTCAATTCAGGGTGAACCTGCGAGTGTACGGCCTGTCGATAGAATGGCCCAGCATGTCTCCTAAAGCCCCTCCCGTCGGCTCCCCAACCCCCTTAGCGCCCGCTGCTCGCCCTTGGCGCTGGCGCCAACGCGAGTGGGCGGCGCTGGCGATGGCCTGGGTGGTGCTCAGCCTGGTCTTCACGGTGTGGCCGACGCTGGACATGGCAGTCAGCGCCTGGTTTTACCGCCCTCCTGGCAGCCCAGGCTGGCACGGCTTTGCCGCTGACCAGTTCACTGCCGTCGCGGTGATCCATGAGGCCGTGCCCTGGTTCGGGCGGACCGCAACCCTGCTCGGCCTGCTGCTGGCTGTTTTTTGGCGGCTGCGACCTGGCCCGGTCAATCTGCGCTGGTGGCGGCGCGGCCTGATGCTGAGCCTGTTGATGGTGCTGGGGACCGGGGTGGTGGTCAATGCCATCCTGAAAGAGAACTGGGGACGCCCGCGGCCGGTGGACATACAGACCTTTGGCGGCGCCGGCACCTTCGAGCCAGCACTCCACCCCTCGAACCAATGCAACAGCAACTGCTCGTTTGTGAGCGGCCACGCGGCCACCGGCTTCACCCTGCTGGCCCTGGGCCTGCTTGGTGCACCGGCGACCCGGCGGCGCTGGCTGCTGTGGGGCCTGGCAGCGGGGCTGAGCACCGGCGCACTGCGCATTGCCCAAGGTGGGCATTTCCTCAGCGACGTCCTGTTCAGCGGCCTGGTGATCTGGCTGTGCGGTGCAGCGCTGCGTACCGGCTACTTGTACCTTCGGGCTAGGCGGCAAAGGCGGCTGCGCCTTGCCCAACGCTAAGAGGGCTAGGCATCAGGCAGAATGTGGCATGAGCGCTGACCTAAGTTCGCAAGTTTTCTGAAAGATCCCACTATGGCAATGCACTTGATCCCTGGTTTGGCAATAGCGCTGGTCGCCGTAACCCTGTTGGCCACGCCAGAAGACGCGCAAGCCTTGCAGCCCGCGACCGGCAAGGTGATCCTGACCATGACCGGCAAAGTGGGCGACGCCAACAATGCCAATGCCGCCGAGTTTGACCTTGCCATGCTGGAAAAACTGCCCCAACGCAGCTTTACCACCATGACCCCCTGGGACAAAAAACCGATCAAGTTCACCGGTCCGCTGTTACGAGACGTGCTGGCTGTCGCCAAGGCTGAGGGCGTCACCATCAAGGCCATGGCCCTGAACGACTACCAGACGAGCATCCCATTTGCCGACACCAAAAAATTTGACGTTGTGCTGGCCCACAAGATGAACGGCGAGTCCATCCCGGTCAAGACCAAAGGCCCACTGTTCATTGTTTACCCTTACGACACGAACAAGGAATTGCAATCAAGCGTTTACTACGAACGCTCCGCCTGGCAGCTCAAGTCCCTCAGTATTGAGTAGTTTGACCATGGCGGCAGGCGGCAAAAATCGGCGCTTCCTGATCTGGCTAGCCATCGGCACCGCGCTGTTGGCCCTGGCCACTGCCGCCTTACTGACTTTTTTGTTGAACCAACGGCAGCTCATCGCGGAGAGCCGTAGTCTGCAGACCGACTCGATCACCGCTTTGACGCATCAGGCCGAGCGGGAATTCATGCGCTACCGGCAGACGCTGGACGCTGCCGTCAACAGTCGCAAGCCGCCAGACGATGAGGCCTTGACCTTACGGCATGATATTTTTCTGAGCCGGGTGTGACCTGGCCGCCTTGCTGGATGCCTTTTATGCGATCGGGCCTGGCTTTCAGATGCTGAGTCTGGCGGCCGACTCCGAGCTGGCGCGTCGAATGGAGCGCCAATCGGCCACTGCCCTCGGCCTGAGTGACCAGACCGTGGCCCTGACCGTGGTGCAATTGCTGATCCTGCTGGTTGCGGCCTATGGCCTGTACACCTGGCATGGCCGCCAGGCCGCAGAGCGGCTCGCGCTTGAAAACCTGAGCACAGAGCTCCGCGAAGCCACCCTGATCGCTGACGAGGCCAATCGTGGGAAAAGCGCTTTTTTGGCGAACATGAGCCACGAGTTGCGCACCCCTTTCAATGGCCTGATGGGCATGCTTGGCGTGCTGGACGACACCCAGCTCGATGCCACGCAACGCGGCTATTTGCAGACCGCACAAACCTCGGCCCAGCACCTGCTGACCCTGCTCAACGACATCTTGGACATCTCCGCGCTGGAGGCCGGCAAGATCACCATCAAGGCAGCGCCTGTGAATCTGGCTTGGCTGCTGCGCGACATTGGGGCCCTGATGCAGCCCTTGGCCAATGGCAAGGGGCTCGACTTTTCCCTGGCCCTGCCGGTCATGCCTTTACCCTGGGTACTCACCGATGACACCCGCTTGAGGCAGATTTTGTTCAATCTGCTGAACAATGCCATCAAGTTCACGGACCGGGGCCAAGTCAAGCTCACGGTGCACGAAGTGGCCCGCTCGGGCAAGGGCATTGAACTTGATTTTGATGTCACTGACACCGGCATCGGGATCGCCAAACACGACCTGTCCCGCCTTTTTCAGCGTTTCCAGCAGGCAGAGAGCGGGCGGGTCCGCCATTTTGGTGGCGCCGGGCTGGGCCTGGAGATTTCGCAGTCACTGGCGCAACTGCTGGGCGGCAGCATCAAGGTCAAAAGTACGCTCAGTGTGGGCACCACGTTCAGCCTGCATTTGCGCTTGATGCCCAGCGAGCCTCCTTTGCGGGCCTCACAGGTGGCTAGCAACCTACCGGCAACGGAAACCAGGCCAGTCGGGCTGACCAATGTCAGCGCACCTGTGGGGCCAACGCCATCGACCATGCTGCTCAACCACGCTGGCCAGCCCGCCCGGGTGTTGCTGGTGGAGGACAACGCCATCAACCGCATGGTGGCCGTGATGCTGCTGCAGCGCATGGGCTGCGTCGTCACCGACTGCGAAAACGGCCAGCTCGCATTGGATAGGGTGCAGACTGACGCTTTTGACATGATCCTGATGGACATCAATATGCCTGTCATGGACGGCTTGTCGGCAACCCGCGCTATCCGGGCTTTGCCCGGCGAACAGTCACTGACGCCGATTGTGATGCTCAGTGCTGATGTCATGAACGAGTCCCAGGTGCAGTCATTTGGTGCGGGCGCTCAGGGGTTTCTGTCCAAGCCGGTGCAGTTTGCCGACCTGCGGGCCTGCGTGCTCAAACACCTGCCAAATGCAGCGCTAAGCCAGAATCGTCCTGAGCCCGAGCGCCTGGGCTAAGGCCAATCTGCCATGCGACCTAGTTTGCCTGCATCTTTGCGCGGCCTCACTGCCGCCAGCCTGCTGGCGATCAACACCCTGATCTGGGTACCGATTCTGTTGCTGTTTGCACTGCTGAAGCTGCTGGTGCCGGGACGGTCCATGCGGCTGTGGGTTGATCCGGTGCTGCTGCGCATTGCAGAGGCCTGGATTGCCGGCAACAGCCGCTGGATGCGCCTGACCCAAACCACCTTATGGGATGTGCAGGGGCTTGAGGGCTTGAACCCGCGCAGCTGGTACCTGGTCAATGCCAACCACCAGTCCTGGGTTGACATCCTGGTGCTGCAACACCTGCTGAACCGGCGCATTCCCTTGCTCAAGTTTTTTCTCAAGCAGCAGTTGATCTGGGTTCCGGTCATGGGCCTGGCCTGGTGGGCGCTGGATTTTCCCTTCATGCGCCGCCACAGCGAGGCTTACCTCGCAAAACACCCCGAGATGCGCGGCCGCGACCAGGAAACCACCCGCCGGGCCTGCGAAAAATTTGCCCTGATCCCTACCAGCGTGATGAATTTTCTGGAGGGAACCCGCTGGACGACTGCCAAGCATGACCGTCAGAAGTCACCCTATCGGCACCTGCTCAAGCCCAAAACCGGCGGTATGGCCGTGGCACTCAATGCGATGGGCGAAAAGTTTGAGGCAGTGCTGGATGTCACCATCGTCTACCCCGACGGCGTACCCGACTTCTGGCACTTTCTCAGCGGCCGCGTACCCAGGGTGGTGGTGCGGGTTAACGCGCTTCCAGTGCCCAGCGAACTGCTGGGCGCGGACTACGCGGGAGACGCTGCGGTCCGCCACCACTTCCAGCAATGGGTGCACCAGTTGTGGTTGGCCAAAGACGACATGATCGAGGCTCTGATGAACCAGAAACCAGCCCTCACAGTCCCGATGGAGAGGCCTGCAACCAAGTCATTAGATCAAGTTTGAGTGGCTGCCATCACCCGGTTGCGTCCGGCAGCCTTGGCGCGGTACAGTTGTTCGTCGGCCAGACTCACCAAAGCCACGGCATCCACCAACTCGGCCACCAGGGCGGTGGCGACCCCAATACTGACAGTAACAAATTGTGCCCCCAACTGATTCGGGTGATCGATTGCCAGACGAACGATGCCCTCGCGAATCCGCTCAGCCAGGAGCCTGGCCTCCTCGACATCAGTTTCAGGCAGGATGACCGCGAACTCCTCGCCGCCGTAACGGGCTGCCAGGTCCGAGGCACGCATGCAGACAGAGCGGAGCACGGCGCCGATACGCCTCAGGCAGTCATCGCCTGCCACATGGCCCGCGCTGTCGTTGAATGCCTTGAAGTGATCAATGTCAACCATGATCAAGGAACACTGCGACTTGTGCCGTCCGAGCCGCAGGAACTCACGCGCCAGCGTCTGGTCAAAATACCGCCGATTGGCCAAACCCGTCAGGGAGTCCTCGTAACTCAGCTGCTCCAGGCGCTCGTTGGTTTCACGCAGCCGCGCCGACTCGGCCTGCAGGGCCTCGCTCAGCTGCCTCAACTCGCGCGTGCGCTCGTCGATGCGATTTTCCAGACTGCGGTTGATCTTGAGCAGCTCCGCCAATTCAAGCTCTGGGTTGGGGATGGGATGATCAGGAGACGCCTTCAAGGACGACGCACTGCTTTGCGGGCCGACATCGATCAGGCCAGCCTGCGAGAGGGGCAAATAGCCATCCACCACCTGACCATGAAACTGCGGGGCATGGGCCATGAACCAGGCCAGCGCCGCACCCAGATGCGCCACCGGCACCAAACCTTCATAGCCAGGATTGCGCGCCAAGCTGGCCAACACATCGGCCACAGGGATCCCGAAACGACGTGCCATTTCTTGCGCAATCTCGTGGGCCAATGGCGTCTCCACAGAACCCGGGACCACCGAAAACACCGACACCCCCTGCGCAGCATTCAGTTCCTTACCCAGCGACAGCATCATGGACCGCAGTCCCATCTTCTGCGCGCAGTAGCCGCCCATGAAGGGCATCCCCTCCAGCGAAATCAGCGACATGAACACGCCACGGCCCCGCGCCAGCATGCCGGGCAGCGTCCGCTTGGCCAGCAGCACCGGCGCGCGCAGGTTGGCGTGGTAGGTTTGGTCCCAGTCGTCGATGGCGCCGTCGATCACCGTGTCCATCTTCAGTCGCGCGGCACTGTTGAGCACCCCGTCGATCGCACCAAACCGCCGCTCACCCTCTGCCACCAGATCCGCCACGCCCGACTCAGTGCCCAGCTCAGCCTGCACAAAGTGCGCTGAGCCGCCCTGTTCCCGGATCTGCTGAGCCACCTCTTCGCCAGACGCCGTGCGGTCAGCCAGCAGCACAGACGCACCCAGCCTGGCAAAAGTGCGCGCAGCCTCCGCCCCGATGCCGCGCGCAGCACCCGTCACCAGCAAAACCTGCCCGTGCAGGTCTCGTCCGGACAATCCTATGGATGGGTATTCAAACATGGGGCCTCGCCTATTTTTAATAGTTGGACCACCCAATCAGCGGGCGTCCCAACATTTTTATTGCGTTCGAGTGTATCGTTTTACCTAAGGTGCTTGGCCAGTTTGGCAATGAACATTTCGGGAATGCCCAGGCGCCGCGGCCCAGGCAACAGTTGGAAACTGTCCCCAGCGCTCAGGTCCCCGGGCTCGTCCACCGCCAGGTAAAAACCACAACAGCCCGCCTGCGCCATGGCCCGGCTGGCACCGGCAAAGCCCATGGCGGCATTGAACTTGCCACAGGGCTCGCGCGGCTGCGTCACCCGCAGCGCACAGTGGGGGAACTGCAGCAGGTCACCCACCCAAACCTCCTGCTCCAAGAGGCCCCGCAGGCTCAAGTTTTCACCCACTGAGCCCCAAGGCAGGGCGTCGTCAATGGCGCTCACGCCCGCATCCGCGCGCGCTTTCAGCCAAAAAGGGTAATGCTCGCTGGGGTAGGCATACACCGCCTTGTCCAGGCCGCCATGGATCGACAAATCGGCCTGGTCGTCGCCGCCCAGCCCAAGCGGCAACACTGAGACCGGCCCAGCCACCGACTGCTTGTGAATCGCCGTCAACATGCTGCGGCCATTGATCTTGACCCGGCGCGCCTGGGCCACCTGCACGCCCAACAACTGTGGCATCTGCAGAGCTCTCAGGCGGACTTGGCGCCCAGGCCCATGGCGCGGGTGATCACTTCTTTCATGATCTCGTTGGTACCGCCGTAAATGCGCTGCACCCGGGCATCGGCGTAGGCCCGGGTGATGGGGTAATCCCACATATAGCCATAACCGCCAAACAGCTGCACACAGGCGTCCATCACCTTGCACTGCAAATCGCTGCACCAGTACTTGGCCATGCTGGCGGTGGCGGTGTCGAGCGCCTCGGTCAGCAGCAGCTCAATGCATTTGTCCACAAAAACGCGCGCCACCTGAACCTCGGTCTGCAGCTCGGCCAGCGTGAAGCGGGTGTTCTGAAAAGTCGCGACCGCCTGGCCAAACACCTGGCGCTCCTTCACATAGGTCACCGTCCAGTCAATGGCCGCCTGCGCGGCTGCCACGGCGGTGATGGCAATCTGCAGCCGCTCCCAGGGCAGCTGCTCCATCAGACAAATAAAGCCCCGGTTCAGCTGCGCTGGCCCGCCCAGCAAATTGGCGGCTGGAACGCGCACCTGGTCAAAAAACAGCTCCGAGGTGTCCTGCGCCTTCATGCCCAGCTTTTTCAGGCGCTGGCCCACGGTAAACCCTGGCATGCCGCGCTCCACCAGCAGCAGGCTGGTGCCCTTGGCGCCCGCATCCGGCTGGGTCTTGGCCACCACGATCACCAGATCGGCATGCCAGCCGTTGGTGATGAAGGTCTTGCTGCCGTTGAGCAGGTAGCTGCCATCGGGCTGCACCAAGGCCGTGGCCCGGATGCCCTGCAGGTCAGAGCCGGCGGCCGGCTCACTCATGGCAATGGCCCCTACCATCTCGCCGCTGGCCAGCTGCGGCAGCAGGCGCTGCTTTTGTTCATCGGTGCCGTAGTTGAGCAGGTAAGGCGCCACAATTTCATTGTGCAGGCCAAAGCCAATGCCGCTGAATCCCGCTGTGGCCAGCGCCTCGAACTGCAGCACCGAGTACAGCTTGTCGGCACCGGCGCCACCGTACTGCTCCGGCAGGGTCATGCCCAGAAAACCATTGGCACCGGCCTTGTGCCAGACCGCCCGGTCCACATAACCCTGATCCTCCCAGGCGGCATGAAAAGGCGCGATTTCGCGCGCCATGAAGCGCTCAAAACTGTCACGAAAGGCCGCGTGCTCGGCGTTGAACAGGGTTCTTTGGATCATGGTTTTGTGTCCTGGCGGCGTGCCCAAGCCGTCATTCTCACCGAAGACCTACCGGGTGAAATGCCTATACTGCACCGCCATCCCCAGCCGTAAGGAACGCCCCATGACCGAAGCCTATGTGTACGACGCCATCCGCACCCCGCGCGGCAAGGGCAAAAAAGACGGCAGCCTGTATGAGGTCAAGCCCGTCAACCTGCTGGCCGGCCTGTTGACCGAACTGCAAAAGCGCAACGGGTTCGATACCGCAGCCGTGGACGATGTGGTGATGGGCATCGTCTCGCCGATTGGCGACCAGGGCTCGGTGCTGCCCAAGGTGGCGGCGCTGAAGGCCGGTTGGGATGTGCGCTGTGCCGGCTTGCAGATCAACCGCTTCTGCGCCTCGGGGCTCGAAGCCGTCAACCTGGCGGCGCAAAAGGTGCGTTCGGGCTGGGAAGACCTGGTGGTGGCCGGCGGCGTGGAGAGCATGAGCCGGGTGCCCATTGGCTCGGATGGCGGCGCCTGGGCCATGGACCCCGAAACCAACTCCGCCACCGCCTTTGTGCCGCAGGGCATTGGCGCTGACCTGATCGCCACCTTAGAGGGATTCAGCCGCCAGGACGTCGACCGCTTTGCCCTGACATCCCAGCAGCGCGCCAGCGTGGCACAAGGCGCCGGCTATTTTGCGCGCTCGGTGGTCCCGGTGCGCGACGCGCTGGGCCAGGTCATTCTGGCGCAGGACGAATTCATCAAGCCGCACAGCACGCTGGAGGGCCTGGCCAGCCTCAAACCCGCCTTTGAGCAGATGGGCGGCATGGGCTTTGACCAGGTGGCGCTCACCCGCTACCCGCAGGTGGAGCGCATCCACCATGTGCACCATGCGGGCAACTCCTCTGGCATCGTGGACGGCGCTACCGCCCTGTTGATTGGCTCAGAGGCCGCTGGCCGCAGCCATGGTTTGACGCCGCGCGCCCGCATCGTGGCGGTGGCACTCAGCGGCGCGGACCCCACCATCATGCTCACCGGCCCGATGCCAGCCTCCCGCAAGGCCCTGGCCAAAGCCGGCCTCACCGTTGAACAGATCGACCTGTTTGAAGTGAATGAGGCCTTTGCCGCCGTGGTGATGCGTTTCATGAAAGAGATGCAGGTGCCGCACGACAAAGTCAACGTCAACGGCGGC
>RFWA01000300.1 GCA_009922295.1 Betaproteobacteria bacterium | reverse complement strand
GCCGCGCCAAACGACGGGCCGACGATTTTTCCTGCGCCAGCCGCGCCGCTCAGGGCCGAGCCATCAGAGCCGCCCAGCGACACCTGGTACCACTCGCGCCCGTCCTTGTCTACGCCCAGGATACCAATGTGGCCGCTGTGGTGGTGGCCGCAAGAGTTGATGCATCCGCTGATGTGCAGGTCAATCTCGCCCAGATCGTGCAACTCGTCCATGTCCTGGTAGCGTTCGGTGATGGCCTCGGCGATCGGGATCGAGCGGGCGTTGGCCAGCGCACAAAAATCGCCACCTGGGCAGGCGATCATGTCGGTCAAGAGGCGGATATTGGCGCGGGCAAAACCGTGCTGGCGCGCGGCGCGCCACAGCTCAGGCAACTGGTCGCAACGGACCCAGGGCAACAGCAGATTTTGGTCATGCGTGACGCGGGCCTCGCCGGCCGAGAACTGGTCAGCCAGATCGGCGGCACGGTCCAACTGGTCGGCTGTGGCGTCACCGGGGGCCTGACCCAGGCGTTTGAGTGACAAGGTCACTGCGCGCAGGTCTGGGTTCTTGTGAGGCGCCACGTTTTGCTGCAGCCAGCGACCAAACTCAACATCGTCCTCACCCGCAGCCCGCAGAATGTCGGCCATCTTGTGGGCCGTGTCTGCCCGTTCACTGTGCAATGCAGGCTGCACAAACGAGGCCGATACACGGTCCAGCTCGGCCTGGGTGATGGTGTGCGGAGCGCCGTCGTGCGTCAGGATTTGCTGGTACTCGGCCTCCACCTCGTCAGTAAAGCGCTGGCCCTCGGCCTTGACCAGGATCTTGATGCGCGCCTTGTAAATGTTGTCGCGCCGTCCCCAGCGGTTGTAAACCCGCACCACGGCTTCCAGGTAGTTCAGGATCTGGTTCCATGGCAAAAACGCCCGGATGGTGCTGGCAATCACCGGCGTGCGGCCCATGCCACCGCCCACCAGCACCTTGAAGCCGACCTCGCCCTGCGCGCTGCGCAGGACGTGCAGGCCTACGTCATGCCAAGCAGTGGCGGCGCGGTCTTCGCGGGCGCCAGACACCGCGATCTTGAACTTGCGCGGCAAAAAGGCAAATTCGGGGTGTAAGGTGCTCCACTGGCGCAAGATCTCGCAAAACGGCCGCGGATCGACGATCTCATCCACTGCAATGCCGGCGCGCTCGTCGCTCGTGATGTTTCGAATGCAGTTGCCGCTGGTCTGGATGCCGTGCATGTCCACACTGGCCAGCAGGTCCATCACGTCAGCGCTTTTGGCCAGGGGAATCCAGTTGAACTGGGCGTTTTGCCGGGTGGTGAAGTGGGCGTAGCCGGTGGGCAGGTGCGCCGTACCCAGCTTTGCCTGCGCGCGGCTGGCGGTTTGGTACACCTGTGGCTGGGGTTGGTCGTAGTCGCGGGCGATGGTGGCCAGCACCCGCAACTGGGCGCTGCACAACTCGCCGTAAGGCACCGCCACCCGCAGCATGGGGGCGTAGCGCTGCACATACCAGCCGTTTTGCAGGCGCAGCGGCTTGAAATCATCGTCACTCAGCTTGCCGGCTAAGTTGCGCTGCAGTTGGTCACGGTATTGGGCAGCGCGCTGGCGCACAAATTGGCGGTCAAAGTCGGTGTATTGGTACATGGGCAGCGACTTTAGGCGGCCATGCTCAGATTCCAAACAACATATTTATGATTTCAATATGCCCATGCGCCATAAGGGCATCGCCAAGGGGGCAGGTCCTTCGACACTATTCTGGGACGGCGGGCCCACGCAGTTCCAGCATGCGTTCATCGAAATAGCTGCCCACGGTGTAGCGCTCTGACAACACGACTTCGCGGCGCGGGTGCAGAAACAGCGGCAATGAGATGCGTGGCTTGGCTCTGGCGGCCCCCACCGGGTTGAGCACCCGGTGCACGGTGGACGGGTAGTGATGGCCCGAGGCCTCGGCCAGCATGTCGCCGATGTTGACGATCAAAAAATTGAAATCGCAAGGAACGTCGTGCCAGCCGCCGTCCTGGCCCAGCACTTGCAGACCCGGCTCGGTGGCTGCTGGCAACAGGGTCAGCAGGTTGATGTCGCCATGCGCTGCGGCGCGCAGGGCGCCAACCGGTTCATCGCCCGTCAGCGGCGGGTAGTGCAGCACGCGCAGCAGGGTGTGGTCGCTGCCATCAAGCATGTTGGGGAGCGGCATTGAGTAGCGGGCGCGAACCTCGGGGGGCGAATGCGCCTCGACCCAGCCCAGCAGGGTTTGTGCCAGCGCGTTGCCCTGGGCGTAGTAGCGCCGGGCCGCGTCCGACACCTCGGCCGGGTAACGGCCCCAGGGGTAGATGTGAAAAAACTCTTTCAGGTCGCGTTGCGTGTGGCCCTTGGCGGTTTCGGACACCGCCGGTGAAAAATAGCCGTCGTGCCGCACCGCGTCATGGGCATAGGCGTGCTTGGCCTCGCTCTGAAAAAACTGCAGCCATTCTGCATAGATGCCTTCCACCAGGGTTTGCTGCAGCGGGTGGCGAGTCAGCACCGCAAAACCGGTGCTGTGCAGGCTCTGGCAAAACGTCGGCGCTGCGTCCGGGCTTTGGAAATCAATCACGGGCAAGTGCATGGCGTGGCCTTGTTCAGAGCGGGGGAGCCGATCAGGCGGGCAGCCAGTCGCGCAGCAGCGTGGCCATGAACAGCTCGCTGCACTCGGAAGCGTCCACCGCCATGCACACGGTGCTGGTGGGCACGGCGGCGTCCCAACCGGCTTGCGGGTACTCAATGCCAGCTTGACGCTTCAGGATGGTTTGGCCCTGCGCCACACCGTCAGTGGCCACGCTGCCGTAAAAATTGGCGTAAAAGGCGACAGCATGGTGCAGCGTGTCGGTAGCGCAATGATGGTGGCGCTGGGCGATGCGCTCGAACATCGTCACTGGCAGCACCAGCCGGTGCGTTACATCCAGCCCCACCATGGTCAGCGGCCAGCCGGCGGTGAAAACCTGGTCGGCGGCGTGCGGATCGTTCCAGATGTTGGCCTCGGCCACCGGGGAGACATTGCCCGGCTCCAGCACCGTGCCGCCCATCAAAATCACTTGTTTGAGCAAGCGCGGCAGTTCGGGTTCCAGCCGCAGCGCCAGGCTCAGGTTACCCAGCGGGCCAACAGCCACCAGGGTGATCTGGCCGGGGTTGGCGCGTGCCATGTCCACGATGAACTGGGCCGAAGAGCGTGGGTCAAGCTGTTCCGCGACTGCCATGCGCTCGGCCAGGTTACCCAGGCCATCGGCGCCGTGGATGTAGGCAGGCGGCGCCTCACCTGGCTTGACCCAGGGCCGGGCCACGCCCTGCGTCACCGGAATCTGACGCCCGGCCAGGGCGCACAGGTAGAGCGCATTTGTGGCGGCCTGCTGCACCGTCACGTTGCCAAAGGTTGTGGTAATGCCCACCACCTCGATGTCGGGGTGGGCCAGGGCGAAGTACAGCGCCATAGCGTCGTCCACGCCGGGATCGGTGTCAAAAATGACTTTATGCGGCAGGGTTGGGCTCATGGGGTTGGCGTCGGGTTGGGGTTGGTTTGGGCCAGGAATTCGGCCACCTCGGCCGCGGTGGGGATGGACGACTGTGCGCCCATCTTGGTGCAGGCGAGGGCGGCGGCGGCGCTGGCTTGGCGCAGCGCCTCGGCCAGCATCAGGCCGCGGCTCAGGGCAGCCACCAGGGTGCCGCAAAAGGTGTCGCCGGCGCCGGTGGTGTCCACCGGGGTCACGGC
>RFWA01000299.1 GCA_009922295.1 Betaproteobacteria bacterium | reverse complement strand
GCTGGGCTTTGCCCTGGTGAAGCAAGATTAGGCTAGACATGGTTTACCGACGAAAGGCTGTCGCCTTTACAAACGCTACATCTGACGCGCCTAAGATGAGATGCAAGGGGGATGCATGGTCACTTTGTCATCTGGATTTTTTCGTCTTTGGCTGTTGGCGCTGATCGGCTCGGCGCTGCCTTTACTTTGCGCGCAGGCCGCCACCCCGGCCGAACAATTGGCGGCTTACTCAGCCCGGGCCGGCACACCGGCACAGCCGACCCGAGGACAACAATTCTTCAACAACCGCCACGGACATGACTGGAGCTGCTCTAGCTGCCACACGGTCAACCCAACGGTGCCAGGCAAGCACGCCAGTACCGGCAAGGTAATTGGGCCCATGGCGCCGGCTTACAACCCGGAACGCTTCACCGACACCGCGAAAACCGAAAAATGGTTTCGCCGCAACTGCAACGATGTGGTGGGGCGCGAATGCAGCGCTGGAGAAAAGGCCGACGTACTGGCCTGGCTGCTCACACTGAAACCTTGAGTCGATGCGGCCAACTGCCCACCTTTGGAGAAAACTCATGTCCATATCCCGCGCTTTGGCCAATGCCATCGGTGTGTTAACTCTGGCAAGCGCCATCACGGCCTCCTGGGCCGATACGCCCGGACCCACACCGCCGCCACTACCCAATTACGCGCAAGAGTGCGCAGCATGCCACAACGCTTACCCACCCGGTCTTCTGCCAGCGCCTTCATGGCGACGCCTGATGACTGGGTTGAGTCGTCACTTTGGCGATGATGCCTCACTTGACCAGGCAACGACCACCGAAATCAGCAACTGGTTAACGCATAACGCGGGCACTTACAGGCGCGTCAGCGAGGAGCCCCCGCAAGACCGCATCACCCGCTCCGCCTGGTTCCTGCGCAAACACAATGAGCGAGAAGTGCCCCTGGCTGTCTGGAAGCGTGCGGCGGTGGGAAGCCCCGCCAATTGCATAGCCTGTCACGCCCAGGCTGAAAAAGGCCACTTTAATGAGCACGACGTCAGGATCCCCAAATAGCCCGCATGAACAACATCACAACAAAAATCAAAGTGTGGGATGCCCCTGTGCGGGTGTTTCACTGGCTGCTGGTGCTGAGCTTCGTCGGTGCCTACCTGAGCGCCGAAAGCGAACGCTGGCGACTGCTGCACATCAGTTTGGGTTACACGCTGGGCGGCTTGGTGGCGTTTCGACTGGTGTGGGGCCTGATTGGCACCCGATACGCACGCTTCGCCAGTTTTGTACGAGGGCCCGCCGCCGTGTGGACCTATTTGCGCAGCCTGCTGAGTGGCCAACCACAGCATTTCCTGGGGCATAACCCTGCTGGCGCGGTGGCCATCATCTTGATTTTCATGGCCAGCACGGCGCTTGTTGGGAGCGGGTGGGCCGTCTACAACGAGCTGGGCGGCGAGTGGCTGTCTGGGCTGCACGAGGGCGCAGCCAATGCCATGCTACTGCTGGTGGGGGTCCATATCAGCGGGGTCCTATTGGCGAGCTGGCTCCACCGCGAAAATCTGGTTCGGGCCATGGTCAACGGGCTGAAAAACGGTGCTCCGACCGAAGGCATTGGTCGCGCCTGGACCAGCGTCGCGGTGGTGCTGGCGTTGGCAGTGTTGGGCTATTGGTGCCTGCAGTGGCGGGGGGCGCCGAGACCAGAAACGTCGACCACCCAAGCGGTTGCGGTGGCTGCGAAACTGATCGAAAGTTGCGGATAAGGCGTAGCGGGTGGCTTGCTGCGAAAATCCGCCCATGCAACTCCAGAAATACCTGATTCCGATCGCCAGCGTAGCGGGCGTGGCAGCCGCCTACCGGGCCTACGGCTGGGCCGGCGTGGCCATTGCGGTGGGCGCGCTGGTGATGTGGCTGTTGCTGCACTTCACACGCATGATGACCGTGCTCATGATGACCGTGCTGCAGCGGGCCGCCAAACGCCCGGTGGGGTTTGTCGACAGTGCGGTGATGCTCAATGCCAAGTTACGCCCGGGCGTGACGCTGCTGCACATCGTGGCCATGACCCGCGCGCTGGGCGAGCTGCGCAGCGACAAGGATGTTCAGCCCGAGATCTACCGCTGGACCGACGGCACCCAGTCGCATGTGACCTGCGAGCTGGTCGGTGGCAAGCTCAAATCGTGGACACTGGAGCGGCCAGCGCCAGCCCCGTAAAATCTGGCTTCAGTCTCCAACCTCAACGTCTTCCAACGTCTTCCAACGCCCCATAAGGACCCCCATGAGCCCACTACCCCCCTCCATGTCTGACCGCGACGGCAAAATCTGGATGGACGGCCAGATGGTGGACTGGCGCGACGCCAAGATCCACGTGCTGACGCACACCCTGCACTACGGCTGCGGCGCCTTTGAGGGCGTGCGCGCCTACGACACGGTCAACGGCACGGCGATTTTCCGGCTGGCAGAGCATACCGAGCGCCTGTTCAACAGCGCCAAGATTCTGCGCATGAAGCTGCCCTTCAGCAAAGAAGAGGTGATGGAGGCGCAAAAAGCCGTGGTGCGTGAGAACAAGCTGGCATCCTGCTACCTGCGCCCGCTGACCTGGATCGGCGACAAAAAACTGGGCGTCAGCCCCAAAGGCAACACCATCCACCTGATGGTTGCGGCCTGGGCCTGGGGCGCTTACCTCGGCGAAGAAGGCCTCAAGCGCGGCATCCGGGTCAAGACCTCGAGTTACACCCGCCATCACGTCAACATCACCATGACGCAAGCCAAGGCAGTGAGCAATTACACCAACTCGATCCTTGCCAATATGGAAGCCACTGACGAGGGCTACGACGAGGCCCTGTTGCTAGACCCCTCGGGCTTTGTAGCTGAAGGCGCCGGCGAGAACCTGTTTGTCGTCAAAGACGGCGTGGTTTACACCCCCGACCTGTCAGCCGGCGCGCTCAACGGCATCACCCGAAACACGGTGTTCCACATCTGCAAAGACCTGGGGCTGGAAGTGGTGCAAAAGCGCATCACCCGCGACGAGGTGTACATCAGCGACGAGGCCTTTTTCACCGGCACCGCAGCTGAGGTGACCCCAATCCGTGAGCTGGACCGCATCGAGCTTGGCGCAGGGAGCCGTGGGCCGATCACCGAGAAAATCCAGAGCGCCTTCTTTGACATCGTCAACGGCCGCAACCCCAAATACGCGCACTGGCTCAGCCAGGTCTGAGCCGGCGCCACAAAGAACGCCATGAGCCAACCCCCCATTGAACTGCTTGCCAAAGACCTGAACGCCCAGGGGGGCGTGTATTGCCCCAGCCCACTGGCCGACATGAAAATCTGGAATAGCCACCCCAAGGTGTACCTGGACGTGGCCCACAGCGGCCAGGCCAAGTGCCCCTACTGCGGGACCGTCTACAAGCTCAAGGACGGCGAGCATTTCAGCGCCCACCACTGAGTCACTGGTCATCGCGCCCCAATGGATCGGGGACGCGGTGATGACCGAGCCGCTGCTGCGCCGGCTGCACGCGCGCGGCGAGCGCTTGACGGTTGGCGCACTACCCTGGGTGGCGCCGGTGTACCGGTTGATGCCCCAGGTGGCCAGGGTGATCGATTTCCCCTTTGCCCACGGCGGGCTGCAGTTCAAGGCCCGGCGCAGCTTGGCGCGTGAGCTGAGCGGCCGGTTCGACGCGGCCTACATCTGCCCCAACTCGCTCAAAAGCGCTCTGCTGCCTTTTTTGGCCAGTATTCCCCAACGGATCGGCTACCTGGGCGAGGCGCGCATCGGCCTGCTGACCCACCGCCTGAAAAA
>RFWA01000298.1 GCA_009922295.1 Betaproteobacteria bacterium | reverse complement strand
TCGACAATCCGGAACAACTGGGCCAGCTATCCTATTTTGTTGGATCTCTGAGAGGCACTACGGTTGAAAACCATCACAGTCAGCGGCTACGATGTGGCCTCCGACACGCTGCGGGATCAGCGTCTGGCGCAGTCGCTCTACGACGAAGGCGCTGTGATCATGGCGGACGTGCTGCTGGTGCTGCATGGCGCTGAACACCGGGCGCGACGACTGCTCGAGCTGCGAGTTTTCAGGCGAGATTTTTTTCGGTATTACGAGCACGTCGTCTTCCCTGCCACCTTGAAGCAGACGGTGGCACCCTATGAAGCCGCTGGCCGCGCTGACTTGATGGAATTGAGTTATCGGCTCACCATGAATCTCACAGCAGATTTTGCCGGCATTGACCGCCCACTGCGCGATGCAGAAGAAACCGAACGCTTGCGCCGGCAAGTGATGGTGTTTAGCGAGGGGGCGACCCTGGTGCACTCCACTCGGGATAAAGAAACCGTCCGCAACGAAGTACGCGCTGCCCTGGCCGAATTCAAAACGACATTTTATGAGCCCTCACTGGCCAGGCGCCAGTTGCTGCTCACCGACTTTGCAGCCGGAAAAATTACAGAAGAAGATGTTCCGCGGGATGTGCTGACCGTGCTGCTGAAAAACGATGAGCGGGTGGAAATGGCGCCCGACCTGATGATGCGGGAAATCGCCTTTTACCTGCAGGCGGGTTCGCACAGTACGGCCAATGCCACGGCCCATGCTTTTCATGATGTCATCACCTGGTGCGCCACGCATCCGGAAGACCGGCAACGGGTTGATACGGACCCCCTGTTCCTCCAACGCTGTGTCCATGAAAGCCTTCGACTCCACCCTGCAAGTCCAGTCGCTTGGCGCCGGTCAACCTGCCCCATGACACTCCCAACAGGCGCCGACGCCGATGCCGATGACCGGGTGGTGATAGACCTGGCGACCGCTAATCGCGATCCGTCGATCTTTGGAGTCGATGCTGATAGCTTCAACCCCCATCGCATCTTGCGCGATGGGACGCCGCCCTGGGGTTTGACCTTTGGAATCGGCGTACACACCTGCCTGGGACGTGACCTCGACGGAGGTTTACAGCCGCGTGCTGACACCGACCCACTGACCCATCAATATGGCATCGTTCCGCTGTTGGTACAGGAGCTCATCAAGCGCAAGGCGCGTCCCGACCCGAGTGATCCGGCTCTGGCTGCCAGCCACACTGAGCGCGCGAACTGGGGTTATTACCCGATTCTTTTAGACACCGTGTGCTGATCTGAAGTTGGCTCATGAACAGAGGCGCCCTGAGATGATTGACCTTCAAACCATCCTTTTTAAATCGGTTCGCGGTGACATCGTGGCCTTGGACAGTGCGGCTGATGTTTTGCCAAGCAACCGGGGCAGGGACGTGTTGGTCACGGCATCTTATATCGGGGTACTACCTGCTCGTCTGGTCCACGATCACCTGCCACGCGCTGTGATCGGCTTCGATGGTGGTGTCGGTCCACAAGGCGCGAACATCGCCGGCCTTTGGTACTACGAGGCCTTGAACATTCCTGCCGCAGCCGTGGACGTGATGACCATCATCCTGGGCGATGGCGTCGATGTCTATGACAACGGACGGGTCAGTTTCTTCAACCGCCCGGCGGCTGACTGCGGAGTGGTCAGAGGGATGCCAGCCAGGGAGGCGGCGCACCTGATGCTCACGCACGAACCAGGCAACCCGACGGCCTACCAGGTCACCAACCGACGGGTCGTTCATCAGAATACAGCTGGCCGCCAGGTCGTGGTCACTGATTCCATCATCTTCGGCACCGAAGCCGACAAGGCCAACGTCCTGGTTACCGCGGGACACACCGGCCGAAGTGGCGCCAGACACATCATCAACGTACGTCCATTTGGGTTCATTTGTTCGGACGGAGGACGCGGCCGGAACGACTCTGGCATGGCAGGTCTGGCGCTAACCAACGACGCCGGCATCGCCGGCGCCACGGTCGACGCCAAACTCGCACGCATGGGCGACGGCATGAGCACCTATGACGATGGCGTTGTGAGTGCTGCCAATGCCTTGGCACTTAGCTGCGGGGTGACGGTCGGGATGACAGCCAAGGATGCAGCACTCTGCCTGGTTAACTGTGGTCAGGCGCTCTGAATACAGGCGGACGCTTTTCCAGAAAGGCGTTGACAGCCTCCCGGTGGTCTTCAGTCTGGTGCGACAACGCCTGGAACCCAGCCGCCATTTCAAGGTGCGTGTCCAAACGGGTGTGCATGCCCTCTCGGTGTAGCCGCTTAGCCAATCGAACCGCATGGCTCGGGTTGGCCGCAATTCGCTGCGCCAAGGCACGTGCGGCGTCCATCAAATCCTCGGGCGCGACCACTCGTGAAACGAGCCCCCACTGTGCGGCGACTTCGGCTGAGATTGCATCACCGGTGTACATCATTTCCGCCGCCCTGGACAACCCGATGATGCGGGGCAAAAGCCAGGCACCGCCGTCACCTGGGATGATGCCCAGTTTGACGAAGCTTTCTGCAAATTTGGCCTTGTCAGATGCGATGCGGATATCACACATACAAGCCAGATCAAGCCCGGCGCCCATCGCTGCGCCATTGACAGCCGCAATCACCGGGACCTCCAGATTAAACAAAGCCAGTGGCAGCCTCTGTATGCCGGTGCGGTACTCTTGCCGGATCTGCATACCGCCGACTTCACCCGTGCTCTGTCGCAACATGTTGCGGACATCACCACCCGAGGAAAAGGCGGTGCCCGCTCCGGTCAGGATGACGGCCCTGACGCTTGAATCACCATGGATCCGGTCGATAGCGGCCAACAGTTCTGGCACGGCGGTGTTGCCAGTCAGGGGGTTGCGTCGTTCAGGTTCATTCATCGTCAATGTCACGATGTGCTGGTCCTGGTCGTAGTTCAGAAAGTCTGGCATGTGGTTATCCTGCGTGAGCCTTGGGAATAATGGCAAAACCGATATGCTATCGCGCTGTGGCGGTCATGGACAGCTACAGTTCAGTTGTTTGTGCAGCCGATCACACCGGAGAGAATTGTGAGTAGTTTATTGAGTCAGTTGCGACTGGCATCCTTACCAGTTGGCGCCCAGGCCTTGCGGTCAGAGGTCAAAGCCTTTCTGGCATCCGCGCTTGAAGTCTCTAACGCAGACGTCCGAGCCCGCTCATGGATGGGCTTTGATGCGGGCTTCAGCCGCGCACTGGCAAGCCGTGGCTGGGTCGGCGTGACTCTGCCCGCTGAATACGGTGGCGCCAACCTGGACGCTTTTGACCGGTATGTGTTGGTGGAAGAACTGCTGGCTGCTGGCGCGCCGGTGGCAGCCCACTGGATTGCCGACCGTCAAAGCGGCCCCCTGATCCTCAAGTTTGGCACCACCTCACAGAAAGCTTTTTTTCTGCCCCGGATCTGCAGGGCAGAGTTATTTTTTTGTATCGGCATGAGCGAACCCGGCGCCGGCTCAGACCTGGCCAGCGTCAGTACGCGCGCCACACCCAAAGATGGTGGTTGGGTTCTCAACGGTCAAAAAATATGGACCACCAACGCGCACCATTGTCAGTACATGATTGCCCTTGTGCGAAGCTCGGGTGAGCGAGAGGATCGCCAAGCTGGCTTATCGCAATTCATCATTGATTTATCGCTCCCGGGCGTAACGGTCAGACCCATCCGTGACCTAAGTGGCGATGCCCATTTTTCAGAGGTATTTTTTGACAATGTCCAACTGACGAATGATGCTCTGATCGGTGCCGAAGGCAGCGGCTGGACTCAG
>RFWA01000297.1 GCA_009922295.1 Betaproteobacteria bacterium | reverse complement strand
GGCTACTGGGAATACCACCTGGACAAGGCCTTGTACGCCAGTCCGCCCATGGCCAACCATTCTGGTGCGGCGCTGTTCAACCCGCAGGGCGAACTGGTCGGCATTGGCAGCTTGTACATGCCAGACGTCCTGCGTGAGAGCGACCCCCGCGCGCTGCCCGGCAACATGTTTGTGCCCTCTGAATTGATCAACAGCAACCTGACACAGTTGCTGGCCACCGGCAGCTCGGCCGAAAGCCACCGACCTTGGTTGGGCATCAACGCCGTGGAGCGCAATGGGCTGAGCCTGGATGGCGAGGTACTGACCTCGCTCGCAAGTCTCTACAAAAAGGTCTGGGCCAAGCCGCTCGACGCCGGCAGCTTTACCCTGACCGTGCAAGACCGCGGACGGGTTCGCGATCTGCAACTCGAGGTGCGCGACCGCAGTCTTAGCATCCAGAAACCAGCTGGTATCTAAAGGCTGGCCCTCAGTTCGACGGGTCGCGCATCTCCCAGCGCACGGCGTCAATCTGGGCCAGCAGTTCGGGCGACAGGGTGGTGCCCCACGCGTTTAGGCACTCGTCGAGCTGGGCCACGTTGGTCACGCCCACAATGGTGCTGGCCACACGCCAATTGGTGTAGCAGAAGGCCAGCGCCATGCGGGTGGGCGACAGACCATGCTGCAGCGCCAGGCCGTTGTAGCGCCGCGCCGCCGCCAATGATTCGGCCCGGCCCCAGCGTCCCTTGCGCACTGATTCATAGCGCTGCAGGCGGCCACCCTGAGGCGCGCCAGCGCCATCGTGGCCCGAGCTGTCGTATTTGCCGGTGAGTTGCCCAAAACCCAGCGGCGAGTAGGCCAACAGCCCCACCTGCTCGTGGTACATCGTTTCGTCCAGCCCGTTGTCCACACTGCGGTTGATAAGACAGTAAGGGTTTTGCACCGAGACGATGCGCGGCAGGCCATGCTCAGCGGCCACCCGGGTGAAGTCCATCACGCCATAGGGCGTTTCATTGGACAGCCCGATCTCACGCACCTTGCCGGCCTTCACCAGCTGCGCCAGTCCTTCCAGTTGCTCGCGCGTGCCAGCCAGGTCGTTGCGCACCTTGGCCGGATCGAAATACGGATTACCGAAGGCCGGCACGTGGCGCACCGGCCAGTGGATCTGGTATAAGTCGATCACATCGGTTTGCAGGCGGCGCAGACTGGCCTCGCAGGCGCTCACGATGTCGGCCGCTGTCAGGTTGTCGCTGCCACCGCGCAACCAGGCCATGCCCCGCGAAGGGCCCGCTACCTTGGAGGCCAGTGTCCAGCGCTGGCGCACGCCGGGGTTGCGGGCAAAGTAGTTGCCGATGATGGTCTCGGTAGCGCCGTAGGTCTCGGCCCGGGTCGGCACCGCGTACATCTCGGCGGTGTCCATGAAGTCGACGCCGCGCTCCAGGCTGCGCGCCAGGATTTCGTGCGCCGTTGGCTCATCGACCTGCTCGCCAAAGGTCATGGTGCCCAGGCAGATCGGGGCGACGGCCAGATCACTGCGGCCAAGTTTGATTTTTTTCAGGTCCATGGGAATAGTTGCTGTCATGACGTGAGGATACCCGACTGGCGGGCGCGGGATTCTTCTTGCAGGCGCAGCACACGACGCTGCACCTTGCCGGTGGTGGTCATGGGCAGGGCGTCCACAAATTCGATCTCTTTGGGGTACTCGTAGGGCGCCAGCTTGCCGCGCACATGGGCCTGCAGATCGGCCACCAGTTCGGCATTAAATCGGGCTCTAGCCCTTATTCCACTTGGTTTCTTAGCTATATATTCAGGAGCGAGAACGACATAGGCCTTGACCAGTGCGCCGCGCTCGCGGTCGGGTTTGGGCACCACGGCGGCATTCAGCACCGCCGGGTGCTTGACCAAGCAGTTTTCGATCTCGCCCGGGCCGATGCGGTAGCCCGCAGCCTTGAACACATCGTCGGCCCGACCCTGGTACCACAGGTAGCCGTCCGCATCGCAGATGGCCAGGTCGCCGGTGCGGCACCAGTCGCCGGTAAATTTGGCCAGGGTCGCAGCCTCGTTTTTCCAGTACCCCAGGAAAAAAATCGGGTCCGGGTCGCCGTGCACATCCAGCCGGTGCAGCGCCACATCGCCCACCACGCCCGGCGAACACACCTGCCCGGCATCGTCGATCACCGCCACCCGGTGGCCGGGGTAAGCACGGCCCATGCTACCCGGCTTGGCGGGCCAAGCCGGGGCACAATTCCCGACGATGTAGTTGATCTCGGTCTGGCCGAACATTTCGTTCACGGTCACGCCAAGTTGAGTTTGGCAGTAGTCAAAAACCGCATCACCCACCGACTCGCCCGCGCTCATGATGGCCTGCAGTTGCAGTCCGAACTGCTCGCGCACGCTGCGGCCGGGACTGCCGGGATAAGCCTTCATCATGGCTTTGAGCGCGGTCGGGAACAAAAAGGTGTGGGTCACGCCAAAGCGCTGCATCAGCTCAAACGCCGCCTGCGGGCTAAAGCGGCCGCTGTAGGCCACGATCGGTCGGCCAAAGTACAGCGTCGGCAGCAGCGCGTCCATCAGGCCGCCGGTCCAGGCCCAGTCGGCCGGGCTCCAGAACACCGCCGCGCTGTCGGCATTGGCGCGGCCGTCAAAACCAAACCAGTTCTGGCTGCAGACAAAGCCGCTCAGGTTGCCGATCAGCGCGCGGTGCGGAATCAGCGCGCCCTTCGGGTTCCCGGTGGTGCCGCTGGTGTAGATCAGCACCGCCGCCTCGTCGGCCCGGGTATCCACCGCCGTAAAGTCGGCGGGTGCATCGGCCAGCGCTGAGGCATAGTCCAGATCAGCCCGGTCCGCCGCCGCGCCCACGCCCAGCACCCGGCGCAGCTGCGGGCAGTGGCCCCGCACGGCCAGCAGGTTGTCAATGGAACTCTCGTCGCAGATCGCCAGCACCGCCTCGCTGTCCTGCAGCCGGTAGTCGAGCGCGTCCGGGCCGAACAGCATGGACAGCGGCATGGCCACCGCCCCCATCTGCAGCACAGCCATGTAAGCCACCGCCGTCTCAAAACGCTGCGGCATCACAATCGCCACCCGGTCGCCCCGCGCCACGCCCAGCGACTCCAGCATCTGCGACAGCCGGTTGGCCTGCGCTTGCAGTTCGGCATAAGTATAAAAAGTGGCTGAACCCCCCGTATCCATTGCCTGGATAGCTATTCTTTTGGTAGCGTCTGGCGCCGCCGCCCAGCGCGCGCTGCAGACCTGGGCCATATTGAAGTACTCAGGCACCTGCCAGCCGAAGCCGCTGTGCAGCGTCGTATACGCGTCATCACAAACCATCGCGGAAGCGGGGCCAGTTACCATATTTCTAGGCTCAGCCGCTCAGCCGGTACTTGTGCAAAAACCTTGTCTCTACTGACAAGAATGGCATCGGCCGCGACGGCATGGGCTGCAATCATCATGTCAAAGTCGCTCAAGTTAATGCCCTGCGATTCAAGCGCACTGCAAAATTCGCCGTAACAGGTGGCCACACTTTCATCCCAAGACAGAACGTCCATGCGCAGGAGTATCTGGGCCAAAGCATTTCGGAGGCGTTGGGGCTGGCCCTTTCGATGCAGGCCATATTCCAACTCGGCCAAAGTGATGCTGGACAGGGCGACCTGGCCAACGGGCACCTGGGTCAGGCGTGCCAACAAAGCCGCATCGCGCCCCTGCATGATGTGGCTAACCACATGGGTGTCGAGCAAGTAGCGCCGGCTCATTCGGCCAGGTCTTCAAACGGATCGCGCCGGGCGTGGCCTTGACGGCGTTCAATGAG
>RFWA01000296.1 GCA_009922295.1 Betaproteobacteria bacterium | reverse complement strand
CTGCTTGCCCACGGGCGTTGAGCCGGTGAATGAGATTTTGCGGATAGCCGGGTGCGCGATCAGGTAAGAGGAGATATGGGCTGGGTCGCCATAGACCAGGTTGACACTGCCGGCTGGCACGCCCGCATCAATGAAGGCGCGAATCAACTCTGCTGGAGAAGCCGGGGTTTCCTCGGGCGCCTTGACCACAATCGAACAACCGGCAGCCAATGCGGCAGACAGCTTGCGCACAACCTGGTTGATGGGAAAGTTCCAGGGTGTGAACGCCGCCACCGGGCCCACCGGCTCTTTGACGACCAGTTGGTACACGTCAGGCTGGCGTGCCGGGATCACACGGCCATAGGCGCGTCTGCCCTCCTCTGCAAACCAGTCGATGATGTCAGCGCCAGACAACACCTCCATCCGTGCTTCGGCCAGGGGCTTGCCCTGCTCCATCGTCATCAGGCTGGCCACCCGCTCGACCCGGTCACGCAGCAATTGGGCTGCCCGGCGCATGATTTTGTAACGATCAAACGCGCTGGTGCGCCGCCAAACCGCAAAACCGCGCTGGGCGGCAGCGGCCACTTCTTCGAGGTCGGCTGTTTCGGCACAGGCCACCTGGCCAATCACGTCACCCGTGGCGGGGTTAAGCACGGGCAGGCTACGGGCGGCTGCACCGTCGCGCCAGTGACCGTCAATGAAAAGCTGGATGTGGGGATAGTCGGTCATAAAAATAGGGGAAAAGTGTTTAGAAGGAGTCGTCATTAGACCCGATTGTGCCCGGCCAGCGGACCCTAGGCCAAGCTAGCGGCGGCGCATGACGTGCGTGAATTCAACGCCTACGGTCTGCTGCTCAAGCAGTTCGTTACCCGTCTGCTTTGCAAAGGCCTGAAAGTCTCGCACCGAACCGGCATCGGTGGCCAGCACCTTGAGCAATTGGCCGCTCTGCATGTCAGCCAGGGCTTTCTTGGCCTTGAGGATGGGCAGCGGGCAGTTCAGACCGCGCGTGTCAATCTCTTTGTCGATTTGCATGAAGGGTTCCAAAGATTAAAGCTAATGTTGTCAGACAAACGGGCCCAAGCGGCCCGGGCCGTTTAAGATCGTTTAGACCCGCTTCGGCCACTCCACAAACTCGGGTTCGTGGCCACGGGTACGCAGCCAGTCCGCCAGCGCGTAGCCGGTGCTCGAGGGCCAGCACTTGACCTCATCAAACGCATACAAGCGGTAGTCCACCAACTCGGGTGAGAGTTTGACTTCGCCGTGGCATACCGCGTGGTAAGCGATGATGACCTGGTTCATTCGCTGAAAGTCATAGACCCCAATCAGGTTCAGCTCAGTGGCTTCCAGGTTGGTTTCCTCCTTGATTTCTCGCTCAATGCCACCGCGCGGTGTCTCCCCGGCCTCCATAAAGCCGGTGATCAGCGCAAACATCTTGCCCGGCCAGGCCGCGTTTTGGGCCAGCAGGATTTTCCCCTGGTACTCCACCACCGCTGCCAGCACCGGGGTCGGGTTGTTCCAGTGGGTATAGCCGCAAGCCACACAGCGCAGACGCTCTTTTTCGCCGCCATCCTCCAACTGGGCGATGAATTCCAACGGCGTGGCGCACTGGGGGCAAAATTTGAAATTAGAGCTCATTGAGGGCAATCAGGCGGGAAACACGCCGGTAGAGAGGTAGCGGTCACCGCGGTCGCAGACGATGAAGACGATGGTGGCGTTGGACAGAGTATGCGCCAGTTGCTGCGCGACCCAACACGCGCCAGCCGCCGAGATGCCGGCAAAAATACCCTCTTCCCGCGCCAGCCGGCGGCACATGTCTTCGGCTGCCGCCTGGCTGACATACATCAGTTCATCCACGTGGTCAGGGTTGTAAATCGCGGGCAGGTAGGCATCAGGCCATTTGCGGATACCCGGAATGCGAGAGCCATCCTCAGGCTGTACGCCAATGATGCGAACCGCTGGGTTTTTCTCTTTCAAAAACTGCGACACGCCGGTGATGGTGCCTGTGGTCCCCATCGCGCTGACAAAGTGGGTGATGCGGCCCTGCGTATCAGCCCAGATTTCAGGGCCGGTGGTCTCGTAATGGATACGCGGGTTGTCGGGGTTGGCAAACTGGTCCAGAACCCGGCCCCGGCCCTCGGCTTGCATTTGCTGCGCCAGATCACGTGCGGATTCCATGCCACCGCTCTTGGGCGTCAGGATCAACTCGGCACCAAATGCCTTCATGGTCTGCGCGCGCTCGATCGACAGGTCCTCGGGCATGATCAGAACCATGCGGTAGCCCTTGATCGCCGCAGCCATTGCCAGCGCAATGCCGGTGTTGCCGCTGGTGGCCTCTATCAGTGTGTCGCCAGGCTGAATGTCGCCCCGCTCCTGAGCACGGGCAATCATCGACAAAGCAGGCCGGTCTTTCACCGAGCCTGCGGGGTTATTGCCTTCGAGCTTTCCGAGGATCACATTACCACGCGCGGCGCATTCGGCTGCGCCCAACCGCTGCAGCCGCACCAACGGCGTCTTGCCGATCGAGTCTTCGAGGGTTGGATAGTTCATAGGCCACACTGTGCCATAATTTCAGTCTGACTTGATTGCCGCCCGGGTGGTGAAATTGGTAGACGCAGGGGACTCAAAATCCCCCGGAGAAATCCGTGCCGGTTCGATTCCGGCCTCGGGCACCATTTAGAAAGCCGCGTTGTTTGACGACAATGCGGCTTTTTATTTGTGCCTGTAAGTCGGGGTCATGGGTTCGCGCCTGAAACGCCAACGCCAACGCCAATGGCAATGGAAAATCAAGCGCATAAACTTAGCGCCCTCACCCACTGAAATCTCTAGCCATCCATGCACACCACGCCTCCTCCTTCCCCAATGCCACCCACCAGCGCCGTTGCTGCTTTTGAATGGTCCGAGGACTTGCTCACTGGCGACTTGCGAATGGACCACACGCACCAAGAGTTTGCCGACCAGCTCAACGCCTTATTGGCCACGCCAGAGGCCGACCAGTTGCCGCTGTACCAGGCCTTTTTGGACCATACGGTGGCGCATTTTGCGCAAGAAGACCGCTGGATGCAGGCCACCGGCTTTACTGCCAGCAACTGCCACAGTGACCAGCACGTCATGGTGCTGGAAACCATGCAAGCCGTCGCAACGCATTACGAAAAAGGCGAGACAGACATCATCAACCGCATGGGCGAGGCACTCGGCGAATGGTTTGCGCAGCATGCGGTCAGCATGGACGCCGGGCTGGCCCAGCACCTGCAGTCGGTGGGTTTCGACAGCGCCACAGAATCGCTGGCCGACCCCCAGGCCATTCGTAATGTCACGGTATCCGGCTGCGGCAGCATCAGCCACGGCTGACTGCTGCCCCGGCCTCCTTGAAGCCGGCGCTGGGCGCAGCTACCATGCTTTCGCCTTTTTCCTGACCGGATTGACAACTGATGGGCCAGGGCTGCGCTGATATACGTAAAATATTGCCCGTTTCAACTTCTAAAAAACGGTGACAGGCATGATTTTAAAAAACACACTTACCGCCACTTCGTTAGCCTTATTGCTGGCCAACGCTGCAGTAGCAGGTGACGCAGACTTCACGCTCACAAATCGTACAGGTTACGATATTGAATCGGTGTATGTAGTCCCCAGCAAGCAAAAAGATTGGGGCAACGATCATCTCGGGAAAAGCATACTTGATGACGGTAAGTCACGGTTTATTTCATTCAATAAGTCGGGAAACACCTGTATCTACGACATGAGTATTTCATGGGTTGGCTACAGTTCTGACGAAGACATTTTTTGGGAAAGACTGAACCTGTGCGAAATCCATAAAATCACGTTGCATTACAACTCTAAGTCCA